>NZ_JBMDKJ010000059.1:0-9132 GCF_057809655.1 Niveispirillum sp. FG148 | reverse complement strand
AAGCCGGAGAGCGCGATGACAACGCCGCTCCTACACCACGCACGGGGACGTGATCGCCAGTTCGCGCCGCATCTGCCCTTGGGGTTGCGCCAGTTCCAAATCTATGTGCGGCGGTATCTGGTCGAGAAGGCAATGCCGCCCTTTGTACCGCCATTGAGCATGCGGCCAGTCGTGCCGCCGCCGCAGGCTCCCCCACCATCAACGATCCCGCCGCCGCCCGTCACGCCTAAGCCGGTCCCAACCGGCCCGGCATTCGGCCCGGTGGGCAGGGTCGATCCAACCAACCTCTACTGATAGGGACATGAAAATGTGGGAAGTGCATGTGGTGTTTCAGAGCAAGGGCGGCATTGGCAAGTCCCTGGTGGCGACGTTTCTCACCCAATACCTGAGAGAAAAGTGGGCGTTTCCAAGCCAGGTTTTGGCCGTGGACGCGGATGGGCTGAACAACAGCTTTTCCAACACCCTCCAGTCAGGGGCGGCGGTGGTCGGCGCGGACATGGCCACCCTGACCGACACTATCCGCGCCCATCAAGGGGACGTGGTGATTGATACCGGCCCGAGTTCGTATCTGGCCATGGGGGAATGGCTGACTTCACCGGAGACCGTAACAACGCTCCTGAAAGAGGGCTGGACCATAAAGGTGCATTCCATCGTGGTCGGTGGTTGGGCGCAGGCGGAGACGCTGCAGGGCCTGCTGCACGCCATACAGGTCTTGCCACCCCAAATCCGGCTGATCGTGTGGCTCAATGACTATTTCGGGCCAGTGATCAGCCCCATAGGTGCAGATTTTGAGACAATGAAAATCTATACCGAAAACACACACCGGATATGGGGGCTGATCCGCCTGAGAATGCGGGGCCGTGACCTGCATGTGCGCGACATGATGAAGATGCTGGCGCGTCGGCAGACGTTTGCGGAGGCGGTCGGTGATCCCACCGGTTACACCTTGGAGCGCTCACGGCTGGGCCTGCTGCGGCGCGAGATTTTCGGGGCAATCTCGCTGGTGCCGTGACTTATCCACAGTCGCGCGAGAAGGGAGGGATATAGGGTGGGTTGCCCTCCCCCTGTCCCTACGGCCCCGTGATGAAAGAGCGGGCCAGGGGGAGGGCTCTTCTCTGTTCTTCTTCTCTTCTCAGTGCCAGTAGCAATGCGGGTGGCATTACAGTGTGCAGTGCCACCCGCATTACAGTCGGCAATGCAGCGTGCATAACGGGTTTTGTTGTTTTTCAGTGGTTTAGGTGGCCGATCTCCATCTTTTATTGGCTTTCGCTCGTCCTTCTGCCGCCGCAGTAGCTGCTGCTGCCAGCTTCTCGTCCAGCATCGGAATGCGAAGCTGGCCAGCATCGTCGGTGTCAATCCGACGCAAACGTTTCAGCTTTTCCAGCAAGGTTGCGGCCTTCGCGGCGTCCAACGGCAAGATATCCACAAGGGTGGCTGCACCGATTGGACCGGGGGCTGAGATGTAATGCGCAATCAACAACGCCCATGCGCCGATCTCCCGCATATCTCGGAGCCCGCTATACAGCCCGTAAAGGTCATGCCGGCCGAGCTTGATCCATTCCGCTGCTGCCGTGGCTGTTCGATCCCCTGGTGATGGCGGCAGGGTGCCCGCGTCCCTGGGGCTCATTGATCTGCCCGTGGGGATCAAAATGCATCGTTGGGGCTCTGACCGGTCTTCCCGGTGACCTGGGCAGCATCGGCGAGGCGTTTCAAATACGCCTCGCGTTCGCCGATGGGGACAAGGGTCTTGCGGCCGGATTTCAGCACCTTGATCCGGCCAGCCTTCACCTCGGCATAGAAGCGGGTCTTCCCGATGGAGAGCGAATGGCAGAATTCAGCCACTGTGCAGGCCACGGGGGTGATGCGGAGCTTGTCAATTGTCATGATGGCACCATTGCCGTTGATCGGAATGGTTCGTGATCATATGCAGATGCTCGCGGTCATCCAGTTCAAGCCCTCGCAAAAGCTACCGCCTGAACGTGCCCTACTTTATTCTACAAAATCTTCTTGACAGGATCGCTCAACGATTAGAGGCGCGTAGCTTGTTATGGGCTGATTTCCTATCTGATCCCACACTAGCATGCAGTGCGTTCGTCCATGATCTGGGTCGTTGTCTCGTTTATCTACCCAATTTCGAATCTCAGACTTGACTATGTTTTCCGTGCAATGTGGATCAACTATTCGCACTAAATCGTAAAGCCAGCCGATAAACGCGCTCGGCCTTCGAGATAGAATTTTACAACCATTCACATGAAGGGAGTAATCTACAAATCCGATCATCATTTCTCTTCTTAATAATCGTATATGTAGTGAGATTCCCTTTTTGGGAATCCGGACCCTTCCAATACCAGAAAATATCATGGAACTTAGATGTGATAGCTGATCTATCAGAAGTTCTTGTTCAAAATATTCAACAGGCCTATAAATTTGTGCGTTTTCTCCGCCCTTCATTTCTTTATTTCTCTTGTAATTGAAGCCGGATTCATAAAATAATATCGACCTTAAATCATGCCCCATGCATATCATTTTCAATATTAAATCCGTAGTCAATTCCATGAGTTGATTTAATTCTTTCTTTATGCGAATAGCATCTGCTCTATTATTTTCGCATGCCGTCTCCGCCCAAACAACGTCGATTGCCTCGTTCAGCCGGTTCCGAAGCTCCGGCCCTCCCCCCGTGCTGCGTGCGATGCGCGCCCAAAGCTCATCGGAAATATGGCTCATATCATCCCCTCCCACTCACCCAACCAACCGTGCCACAGCCGCCGCCTTATGCTCCGGGGCCAAGTGGGCATAGCGTAGCGTCATCTGATAATCGGAATGCCCCAGCAACTCCCGGACGGTGTTCAGGTCCACGCCGCGCATGACTAGCCAGGATGCGAAGGTGTGGCGCATGTCGTGCCAGCGGAATTTCGTGATGCCGGCGTCCTTCAACACCTCCTCCCACGAGCTGCGCACATTGTCGAAGGGGCCGCCGTCGCGGCTGGGGAAGACAAGGGGGCTGGTTTCCATGCGCTGGGTGTTCCATGCGGTCAGCACCTCCATGGCGGCGCTGTTCAGGGGGATATGGCGCGTCTTCTGGCTTTTGGCCTTAAAGCCGTGGATGGTCAGGATGGCGCGGTCCAGATGCACATCATCCCATGTCAGGTTCGCCAGCTCCCCATAGCGAAGCCCGGTGTGCAGGGAGACCAGCACCATGGGTTTCAGGTGGTCGGCATAGGGTACGACCCGTAGGTCCGGCAGCAGGGGATACTTGCGCACGGCCCGCCACGCATTGGCGCTGTCCCTGCCTGTGCGTAACCGCTCCTCCCGGTCGTCCAGCGCGTTCAGCAGGCGCTTATGCTCGTCATCGGTCAGGAAGCGTACCGTGGCCCGGTCGTCAACGCGGGTACGTTTCACCTTCTCGATATGGTGGGTTTCGATGAAGCCCCATTGCTGGGCTTTCCCCAGCGATGATTTCAGGTCGTCCAGATCGCGGTTGACGGTGGATGGCTTGGTGCCGGCCTTCAGGCGCTCCGAACGCCAGCGCTCCACCAGCAACGGGGTGATCTCGCTGAGTTTCAGGGGGCGGAACTCGGCAAAGCTGGTGTTCAGCCGCCGCAGGGTGCCCTTATGGGTGCGGACATTGGCGATGGCCCAGCTTCCATATTCCCCATCCACAAAGCTGCCGAATGTGTGTTCCTGGGCGGGCTTGGCCACGTCTGCCGCCGGGTCCTTACCCTGGAAGGCGGACCCCAGGATGTCCTTCGCCTGGTCACGAGCCTGTTGCGGGGTGACGACGCTGGTCCGCCCCAGGCTCATCCGTTTGCCGCGTGCATATTCGACGTAATAGGTCATCGCCCCGCTGGGCTGCACCCGCAGCAGCAAACCCTTCAGACGGGTGTCCCGAACCTCATACGGCCGATCAGCCGGTTTCAGGCTCTTGATCAGCGGCAAACCCAGCAAACCTTGCACGGCGAATCCCCGTTTAAGTGCAACGGCCCGAGCCTGCCGTAAGTGCAGTGTAAGTGCAAGATTGATTTTGAACGGCGTTCTATGCTGATGTTCGCCAGGGATCGCTGTTGGCTAATAAGTGTCATATATAGCTGAAAATACGATGTTTTCTGACGTTCTTGCGCGTTCGTCTCCGTTCGTCCAAAATCTTTGAAAATGCCGCTCATAACGGTCTGGTTGGGGGTTCAAGTCCCTCCGGGCCCACCAATCTTTTGTTCCCGCGGCCGCTCTCATGATCGGCTTGGCAATGCGGCGGGTGTGCAGCGTGGCATGGGACGCGCTCCCAGCAGATGATTGTCGCCAGCCCTGCCACTGCGTTACCATCAGGTCGAGCCTGAATGGATTTTCCGACCGTGAGCGTGATGATGCCCCGTTATTCGGACTTGGCCAGCTATCTGGATACCGGGGGCAAGCCGATCTTCTTCGTGCATTGCGTGAAGACGGCGGGCACCTCGCTCAACGGCTATCTCACCCGGCTGGACGGGCGCAGTCGGATATCCACCTTTTATATCGATCGGCAGTTCACCGATATCCTGCTGGCCGAGGCAGCGCAGCCCGGCTTCTATGACAGCCATCACGCCACCCATTTGCCCTTTTCCGTGCTGGCCCCGGTTCTGGACCGGCTGGATGCCAGCCGGTTCCATTGGATCGTCTGCGTGCGTGATCCGGTGGCGCGGCAGGTTTCCCATTACCGCTTCCTGAAAAAGATGCGGGATCTGCCGCTGATCCAGAATAACTGCATCGATTTTTCCAGCCTGGAAGCCTTCACCGACAGCATGCCCCGCAACAGCCAGTGCCGGTTCTACCACCCATCAGGGCAGGCGGATGATGCCATCGCCTTTCTGGATGGGCTGGGGGTGCAGGTGGTGCCGGTGGAGTTCATGCGGGCGGTGATCGACAGCATCTATCAGCAACGTGGTCTGCCGCCCTTGCAGGAGATCCGAGCCAACCGCACCGACCAGGAACCGCCGGCGCGCGACCTGTCGCCCGCTGCCGCCGCGCTGATTGCCGAACGGTTCGCGCAGGATGATCGGCTTTACCGCACCTATCATGGGCGGGTGGCGCCGCTGATGGCCGGCCTGACTCCACCGATGGCGGTGGAAACGCTGGGGCCGGAAAGTGACCTTGCATCACTGCGTCCGGCGGCGTCCGGCGGCAACCTGCATATTTTCGGCAGCAGCGGCGTGGCGGAAAAGCTGCTGGCCCGGCTGCGTGCCGCGGGGGTGGAACCCGCCGGCTTCATCGACAGCAGCCGCAGCGGCACCATGGCCGGCCTTCCCGTGCGGCGGCCGGACGGGCTGGATGCAGCGCAGTGGCGGTCGGCCAGCATACTGGTGGCCGCCGAGGCCTTTGGCCCCGTCCACCGCATCGCCAGCGCCCATGGCTGCGGCCGGATCATCGACGCGTTCGATTTCGCGCTTCAGGCGGAAGTCTGGCGTGTCTGAGAGCAGTGCCCCCGCATCAGCCGTGACAGCGCCCCCACGCTACCAGGATGCCGCCCGCTTCCTGAGCACGGGCGGCAAGCCGCTTTACCTGCTGCATTGTCTGAAGACGGCGGGCACCTCGCTGATCCACTATTTCATCCGGCTGCATGGGCGGGCGAATTGCCAGTTCCATTATGGGGATGCGCAGTCGGTGCCGCTGTTGCTGCGATCGCTGGCCGACCCGGCGGAGCAATGTCATCACCGGGCCAGCCACCTGCCGCTGGCCTATCTGAACCCTTTCCTGGACCGGATCGGCCGGGATCATTTCCACTGGCTGGCCTGCGTCCGTGACCCGCTGGAGCGTCAGGTATCGCTCTACCATTATCTGCGTGGCCGGCAGGACAGGCCGGCGGTGCAGGCCCAGGGGCTGGATTTCAGCAGCCTGGAAAATTTCATCGATGGCACGCCGCGCAACAGCCAGTGCCGCTTCTACCACCCGTCCGCCACGGCCGAGGCAGCGCTGGAAGCGCTGGATGGGCTGGATGCACAGGTGGTGCCGCTACCCTTTCTGGGGCTGGTGATCGATGCGATCTATGCCGAGATGGGGGTCGCCCCCCTGGCACCCATCCGTGCCAACCAATCCCGCCGTGACGACGCCCCCGTCAGCGATACGGCCCGTGCCATGATCGCGGAGCGGTTCCAGCAGGATCAGCGGCTGTTCGATATCTGCCATCGGCGCGTGGCCCCGCTGCTGGCCGGATTCCAGCCCGCCCTGGCGCCGGTAGAGACACTGACGATGCTGGAACAGCTGCAGGGCGGCGGCGGGCCGCTGTACATTTTCGGCAGCAGTGCCGTCGGGCAATCGCTCTGCGCCCGGCTGGACCGGGCGGGCATCCCGGTTGCGGGCTTTATGGACAGCCGGGCGGTTCCCGGCCAGCGGGTGCTGAACCGGCCGGTGCTGCGGCCCGTGGCCTCCGCAGCTGTCGGCGGGCCCCGCCCCACTCTGTTGATCGCGGCGGAGACCTATGGCCCGTCATACCGCGCCCTGCATGCCGGCGGCGGCGGCCGGATCATCGACGCCTTCGATTTCGCCATGCAGACGATGGTCTGACGCCCGGCCCTGGTGCGTTTGATCGATCCGGACCGGGTTCGGTGGCACCGGCCTGCGGCGCGCAGTGCCTGGGCGGGATCACACCTGTGTCGGGGGGCCACCCTGGTTGGAGTCCGTTTCAACGCGATTGCGGCCGTTCAGCTTGGCGCGATACAGGGCGGTGTCGGCGCGGCTGTAGAGTTCGTCGAAATCCTCGCCTGCGCGAAGCTGTGCCAGCCCCTGGCTGGCGGTCACGCGGATGAGGGTGCCATCCAGGTTGATGTCGGCGTCTGCGATGGCACCGCGCAGCCGCTCGGCCAGCAGCCCGGCACCGTCCAGATCGGTATGTGGCATCAGCAGCGCGAATTCCTCTCCGCCGACACGGCCAACCAGATCGGTTGTGCGCAGGTGCCGGTGCAGCAATTGTCCGGTCTGTGCCAGGACGGCATCGCCGGCCGGGTGGCCGAACGTGTCGTTGGTCTGCTTGAAGTCATCCAGATCCAGGATGGCCAGGCTGAGCGGTGTGGCGTGCCGGCCGGCCAAGGCCACCATCTCCGCCGCCCGCTCCATGAAATGCCGCCGGTTGGCACAGCCGGTCAGCGTGTCGGTCATGGCCAGCCGTTCCAGTCGTTCATTGGCGGCGCGCAGGTCCGCGGTGCGGTCGGCGATCTGCCGTTCCAGGGCCCGCTGACGGCTTTGCAGGAAACGGGTGCGCCAGCGTACCAGTCCCAGCACTGCCAGGATCAGCATCAGCGTCGCCAGTGCCATGACCCAGCCATGCTGGTACCAGGCCGGCAATACCCGGATGGGCAGGACCAGATTGCGGTCGGTCCAGACGCCGTCGCGATTGGACCCGCGCAGGCGCAGCGTGTAATTGCCCGGCGGCAGATTGGCATAGATGGCCAGCCGGCGGCTGACATCGGTTTCAATCCAGTCGCTGTCCACCCCGTCCATGCGATAGGCGTAGCGATTGCGCTCCGGTGCTGTGAAATCGAGAGCGGCGAATTCCACCGCCAGGCTGTTGGTCCGCGGTGTCAGGATCAGGGGAGCCCGGCTTTCCGGGCTGTTGACCTGTCCCACCGGCACGGACACGCCGCCGACGCGCAGATCGGTGACGACGATGGGGGGGCGCAGACGCCAGGGCGGCAGGGTGCCAGGCTTGGTGACGGTAAAGCCGCCTTTGGCGCCCAGCAGCCCCTCGCCCTCCAGGCTGGTGGCGCCGCCGCCGGCGAAATAATCGACCAGCGGCGCCCCGTCCGCGCGGCGCAGGGGCCGCACGGTGCCCGCTTCCGGGTCGATCATGGCCAACCCGTCGTCGGTGCCGGCCCAGATCGTGCCGCCCCCGTCCATCTGCAGGCTGTCGACATTCAGATGCGGCAGTCCGGCCTCCAGCCCGATGCGCTGGAAGTGCAGCCTTCCGTCCGGCGTGCGCTCCGTCACGCGGGCAAGGCCGGCGCCGAAGGTGCCGACCCACATCCGGCCCCGGGCATCGAACAATATGGCTGTCACAAAACGGCCGGGCAGCGCGTCAGGAACAGACGGATCGGCATGGATCTGTTCCACCGTCATGTCCGCAAGGTCGATCCGGTTCAGCCCGTTGCGCGTGCCGACCCACAGGTCGCGGCCGGAACCGCGGCGGATCGTCTGTACGCCCGGATCGGAAATGGCCGGACGCAGCAGGGGGCCGGTCAGTGGCTGTCCCGGCGGCCCCGTTGCCACGCCAGTCAGGCCATCCTCCTCCCCCCCGATCCACAGCACGCCATCGGTCCAGGTGATGGCCCCGACGGCGGCCCGCGGGTCGCGCCCAGGCAGGGTGATCAGATGCACCTCTCCGGTCGTGGGGTCCGCGCCATAGAGGCCGCGGCGGGTACCGACATAGACCCGGCCGTGGTCATCTTCCGCGATGCCGAAGATGATCTCCGGCGGCAGGGCCTTGTCCCCCCGATTGGGATCGGGATGCATCGACAGCACGGTGCCGCGCATCGGGTCGATCACGTCGATACCACCGCCGAGATAACCCAGCCAGATCCGGCCGTCATGGGTGGGCAGGATGGCGATCACGTCCGATCCGGTCAGCCCGCCGGGTCGTTGCGAGGGCCCGAAAATCGTGGAGATCAGCCCGGGATCGGCCGGGTGGTAGCTGAGACCACCCGTGCTGCCGACCCAGACAGAGCCAGCATTGTCGCGCAGCAGCGCCCAGACATCGTCATGGGCCAGACTGCTGGGCAGGGTGCGGTCATGCCGGATCTCCCGGACCTGCATCGCCCGGCTGTCGACGGCGACGATGCCGCGGCCGCGCAGGCCGGCCCAGACCTCATGCGGGCCCGCAAGACAAAGGGAGGAGATGGAGCCCGCCGACAGGGCTGGTCCGCTATCGACGGGCCGCGGGACCGCACCGGGGGCGTCGATCACATACAGGCCCTTGCGCATGGTGCCGATCCAGAGACGGCCATCGCCATCGGCCAGCAGGGCCGTTACGCTGACTGTCCCGTCGGCCATCGGCACCGCGGTGAAGGCCGTGCCGTCCGGGGTGCCGCGGGCCAGCCCCATCGTGGTGCCAACCCACAGGGCGCCCGTGCTGTCGCGGACCAGGCTGCGGACGGGGGGGGGCGGGCGGGGCGCCCC
>NZ_JBMDKJ010000058.1:0-9347 GCF_057809655.1 Niveispirillum sp. FG148 | reverse complement strand
GGCCCGGCCGGCCCATGCCGGGGGTGCCGATGTCGCGACCAAGGCTGCCGTCGGCGCCTCGGTACAGCAGGTTGGGGCCGATACCTTTTCCGCCATCACGGTGCCATTCGCCGATGGTGTCACCGGCATGCCCGATGTCGTCTACAAGACCGTTCCGGGTTACCGGCCGTTGAAGCTGGACCTGTTCCTGCCGGCCGGTGCCGGGCAGGATGGCAAGGCACGACCCGTCATCGTCTATATCCATGGCGGCGGCTGGCTGGGCGGTGGTCCGCGCCGTAGCGCCGCCTTCCAGGATTGGCCCAAGGTACTGGCGTCCATCGCGGCCCAGGGCTATGTCGTCGCCTCCGTCAGTTACCGCTTTTCGGGGGAGGCGCCGTTCCCCGCCGCGGCCAAGGATGTGAAATCCGCCATCCGCTGGCTGCGGGCCAACGGCACCCGCTTTGGCGTCGATCCCCAACGGTTCGCCGCCTGGGGACAGTCGGCCGGCGGCCATCTGGCGGCCCTGGTGGGGGCGAGCTGCGGTGACCCGGCCTTTGCCGAGGATGCGCCAGCCCCCGCCCGTCCCGCCACGGTCGAAACCGTGCCCACGGGCGCGGGCGGGGCGGATCAGGCGTCGGATTGTGTGCAGGCGGTCGTCTCCTGGTTCGGCATCTATGACCTGACCACCATGCCCAGCTATCTGAACAAGGATGCACCACCGACGGAACCGATGCGCAGGTTCCTGGGCTGCGCTCCCGCCGGCTGTGATGACAACCGCGCGCGGCAAGCCTCGCCCATGACTTATGTCGACGCCAAGGATCCACCTTTCCTGTTGATGCATGGCCGCGACGACAATGTCGTGCCGGTGGTTCAGCAGGATCGGTTCGCCGCAGCCCTGGCAGCCGCGAAAGTTTCGGTAAGGACCCGCATTTTCGACGGCGCCAACCATAGCTGGATTGCCGAAAAGCCGGAACGCACCGTGGAAGTCAGCCGCCAGGCGCTGGCCGACACGATCGATTTCATCGGAACGGTGATCGGCCCCCGCTGACGGGTGCCCACCGCCTCATCATCAAAAGCAAAGCCGGGCACCCGTACCGTTGCCGGAACGGGGAGCACTGCGCCACAAAAGGGGAGGAATACGTGAAGACCACCAAGACCCAGAAGCACCCGCCAGCGGTCGGCCGGTTGCGGCACACCACCTCGCCGTTGGCCCTTTCGCTGGCTGCCGGCATGATCCTGGCCAGCCCGGCCCTGGCGCAGCAGGCAGACAGCGCGAAGACTGATCTGCTTGAAGAAATCGTGGTCACCGGCTCCCTGATCCAGCGGCCCAACAATGTCGCGGTCAGCCCCATCACCACCGTGTCGACGGAATCCATCAAGGAAAGCGGTCAGGTGGAGGTTGAAGCCGCCCTGAACCAGCTGCCCTCCTTCACCGCCGCCGGCACCGCCAGCACGGGCGGCCAGGGCGGCGGCGGCCGCGCCAGCCTGAACCTGCGCGGCCTGGGCTCCAACCGCAATCTGGTGCTGCTGAACGGCAAACGCCTGCCCTTGTCGGACATCAACGGCAATGTCGATATCAACATCCTGCCAGAGGCGGTCATCGGCAGCATCGATGTGATCACGGGCGGCGCATCGGCCATCTATGGCTCCGATGCCATGTCCGGCGTGGTCAATTTCAAGACCATCCAGCCCTTCGACGGCGTCCGCGCCGACGTCCAGTTCGGGCAGGATGAACGCGGCGATGTGTTCAAGAAATCCGCCTCCGTCACGCTGGGCAGCGCCTTCGCCGAAGGCAAGGGCCATATGATGCTGACGGCCAGCTATACGGACCGGCCGGGTCTGCAGGGGGCCAAGCGCTCCTTCTTCGAATTCGTCACACCGTCCTCCTTCATCGGCACCGGCACCTATGTGCCCAATGCCGCCAACCTGCCAACCCAGGCCGCGATCAATGGCGTCTTCACCAAGTATGGCGTCAGTTCCACCGTTGGCCGTACCCTGAACCTGGGCTTCAACAATGACGGGTCGCTGTTCGTCCAGACGGGAGCCTTGAATTATAAGGGCCCGACCGACAATGGCTATGCCATCATCGCCGGCAATGTGCGCATGCCGGTGGGCCAGCAGGTACAGTTCCAGAACTCCCTGGACCGCAAGACGGCCTTTGGTTCCTTCGATTACGAAGTGGCGGAAGGCGTCACGGCCTATGGCCAGTTCATGTATGTCGACAGCGTCGTGAATACCGAAAGCGGCGGCAGCCTGACCCAGATCGGCAATCTGACCACCATTCCCATCACCAATCCCTTCATCCCGGCCGACCTGAAGACCATTCTGGCCTCCCGCCCCAATCCCAACGCGCCCTTCACCTGGAACGGCCGCTATGTCGGCATCGCCGACAAGAACTGGGATGAACAATACAAGGTCAGCCAGTTCGCACTGGGCCTGAAGGGCGATCTGGCCGGCACCTGGAAATGGGATGTCTATTCCTCTTATGACGAAAGCCTGCATGATCAGGCGCTGTACAATGCCGTCGTGAAAAGCAAGGTACAGACCCTGCTGAATGCGGCGGATGGCGGCAATTCGCTGTGCGCAGGCGGTTTCAACCCGTTCGGCATCAGCAATGCCACCCGCATTTCCGACGCCTGCCAGACCTACATGACCAAGACGGCGTTGAGCACCGAAAAGCTGACGCAGAGCCAGGTGCAGGGGCAATTGTCGGGCCCCGTGGTGGAACTGCCGGCCGGTCCCTTGCAGGTGGCTCTGCTGGCCTCATACCGCCGCAACACCTATCGCTACACGCCCGACAGCGATCTGGCGGCGCAGAATATCGAAGCGGTGACAGGCTCAGCCGCCGCGCGCGGCAATATCAACCTGAAGGAGATTGCCGGGCAGGTCGACATCCCGCTGCTCAACGGCGCGGAATTCGCGGAGGAACTGGCCATTGGCGCTGCCGCCCGCTATTCTGACTATTCTACCACGGGCAGCGTCAAATCCTTTGAAGGCGACATGCGGTGGAGGCCGGTCAATTCCCTGATGCTGCGTGGGTCCTATCAACGGGCCGTACGTGCGCCCAATATCGGCGAACTGTTCTCCCCGCCCACGGGCACGCAGGTGCAGTTCGGCACGCCGCCGGCATCGGTCGGTGATCCCTGCGACGTGCGCTCCATCGCCCGCACGGGTGCCGGCGGGGCCCAGGTTCGCGCGCTCTGCATCGCGCAGGGGGTGCCGGCCAATGTCATCGACACCTACACGTTCCCGACCACGGCAACGGGCGGCACCATCCGCGGCAATCTGGGCCTGACCCCGGAAAAGGCCAATACCTACAATGTCGGCGCCGTGCTGACCGTGCCGGGCGACAATCCCTGGTATGGCGGCACCACCATCTCTGTCGACTATTACAACATCAAGATCAAGGACGTGATCTCCGGCGTGCCGGGCCTGACCACGCTGTCCAAGTGCTACAATCTTGACGGTTCCAATCCGACCTATGCCGCGTCGAACGAATTCTGCCAGTTGCTGACCCGCGACGCGCAGGGTCAGTTGCAGGATGTCAGCCTGCCATTCCTGAACCTGGGTGGTCTGGAAACCGACGGTATCGATGTGCAGATCAACTGGTCGGCCAACCTGTCGGATATCGGTGCCGATATGGGCGATCCAAGCGCGGAGCTGTATGTCACCCCCGTCATCGGCTGGGTCCACCATTACAATATCCAGACCCTGCCCGGCAGCGCGTTCCAGGATTATGTGAATACCAGCACGCTGGGTCGCGCCCTGCCACGCTGGAAGGCGTTGACCACCTTCGGTTACCGTTCCGACCTGTTCGGTGTCGGCCTGCGCTGGCGTTACCAGGGGCCCATGGATGATGTGACGGCGGTGACCACACCGACCAACCCGTCGCGTGGCGTGCCCGCCTATAATCTGTTCGATCTGTTCGGCAATGTCCGCGTCAATGACAGCATCGAACTGCGCGCCGGTGTCACCAACCTGTTTGATCGCGGCCTGCCCGTCGTGGCCAGTTCGCAGAACAGCACCGACGTCGGCGTCTATGATGCCGTCGGCCGCTCCTACTATGTGGGGCTGCGGGCGAAGTTCTGACCTGCTTGCCTGATTGGGTCCACCCATAGGTAGAGCCCGCTGATTGGGCCCTGGGGCTTTACCCTGTTAGTTCAGGACCGGGGTCGTGTCCCCGATGACATTGTCTTCACGGGCGTGCCTCGAACCCTGACCATAGCGGCCGTGTGAGCCCCTGCTGTTTACACAGCAGGGGCTCACACCATTTCACCAGGATTGCCGGGTTCCCAAAGACAGCCCGGAATTAATCCAAGCCGCTGATCTCGCTTGGATTTCTGAGATACCACTTACACTCGGCATTGACCCCGAATCAGAACGGGATTTCGTCGTCCAGATCGGCCGCGGGGCTGGGACGATTGCCGCCGCCGCTGCGCGCGCCACCGCCGCTTCCGCCCCGGCTGCTGCCGCCGCTGCCATAATCGCCACCACCGCTGTAGCCGCCGCCGCCAAAGCCGCCACCACCGCTGCCGCCATAATCGCCGCCGCGGTCGTCATAGCCACCGCCGCCACCACCGCCCATGCCGCCGCCTTCACGACCATCCAGCAGGGTCAGTTCGCCGCGGAACTGGCGCAGCACGACCTCTGTCGTGTAACGCTCCTGCCCCTGCTGATCCTGCCATTTGCGGGTTTCCAGCTGGCCCTCGACATAGACCTTGCTGCCCTTCTTCAAAAAGCGCTCGGCGATGCCGACCAGGTTTTCGTTGAAGATGACGACGCTGTGCCACTGGGTGCGTTCCTGGCGCTCGCCCGTGCCACGATCCTTCCAGGTCTCCGACGTGGCAATGCGCAAGGTGCAGACCTTGCCGCCGTTCTGGAGCGACCGGACTTCCGGATCCTTACCCAGGTTGCCGATCAGGATGACCTTGTTGACGCTGCCCGCCATGGTGTCGCTCTTTCGCAAAAGGGATCGTCGGCGGAAATCTGTCCCCCGCCGGTATGGCCGGCAGCCTACACGCTGCCCCGTGGAGGTTTCCACAATTTAAATAGGAACAATACAAGAACATTGCATTCCGCCTCGGGACCGGGCATTGTCGGTCCCGTCCTATGACCAAGCGGACCTGGCCATGAACGACCTTCCCTTCGCCGATGCCGAACAGGCCCTGCGCGCGCACGCCCTCGCCCTGCCAGAGGCAGTGGAGGAATTTCCCTGGGGGGAACGGGTGATCAAGGTGCGTGGCAAGATCTTCATTTTTGTGGGCCATTACCAAGGAAAGTTCCGCGTCAGCCTTAAGCTCCCGCAATCCCGTGAATTCGCCCTGGATATGCCGGGGGCTGAACCCACGGGGTACGGGCTTGGCAAGGCGGGCTGGGTTTCGTTCCGTTTCACCGCCGGCGATGCGATCGACGTTGAACGACTGTGCCATTGGACCTTGGAAAGCTATCGCGTGATCGCACCCAAGCGCCTGTCAGCCCTGTTGCCCACATGACGGGGCCGCGTCCGCGTGCCCTTTTCAAAAGGTCCGCATTGCCTATCCTTATCCGCACCGCAGCATCCGCCCGCACCACGGGACAGAAAGCCGAAGATAGAAGCCGATGAACAAGTACATCTCCGTCCGTGGCGCCCGTGAGCATAACCTGAAGAATGTTGACGTCGATCTGCCGCGCGACAGCCTGGTGGTGATCACGGGCCTGTCGGGTTCCGGCAAATCCTCATTGGCCTTCGATACCATCTACGCGGAGGGGCAGCGGCGCTATGTGGAAAGCCTGTCGGCCTATGCGCGCCAGTTTCTGGAACTGATGCAAAAGCCCGATGTCGACAGCATCGAGGGGCTGTCGCCGGCCATTTCCATCGAACAGAAGACGACCAGCCGCAATCCCCGCTCCACCGTCGGCACGGTGACGGAGATTTACGACTATATGCGCCTGCTCTATGCGCGTGTCGGCATTCCCTATTCCCCCGCCACGGGCCTGCCCATCGAAAGCCAGACGGTCAGCCAGATGGTCGACCGCATCCTGACCATGCCAGAGGGCACGCGGCTTTACCTGCTGGCCCCCATTGCCCGCGGCAAGAAGGGGGAGTTCAAGAAGGAACTGGCCGAACTGCGCAAGCGCGGCTTCCAGCGCGTGAAGATCAATGGCGAGATGTACGAGATTGAGGATGCCCCCACCCTCGACAAGAAGCTGAAGCACGATATCGAGGTGGTGGTCGACCGGTTGAAGGTGCAGGCCGACCTGGGCAACCGGCTGGCCGACTCGATCGAAACGGGCCTGGAACTGTCCGACGGGCTGATCTTCGCGGAGAATGCCGATAATGGCGAGCGCACGGTGTTTTCCGCCAAGTTCGCCTGCCCCGTCAGCGGCTTCACCATCGAGGAGATCGAGCCGCGCCTGTTCAGCTTCAACAACCCGTTCGGCGCCTGCCCGGCCTGTGACGGGCTGGGATCGAAGCATTATTTCGATCCCATGCTGGTGGTGCCCGACGAGCGGTTGAGCCTGCGCGAAGGGGCCATCGCGCCCTGGGCCAATTCCACCTCGCAATATTACCTTCAGACCCTGGAAAGCATCTGCGCCCATTTCGACGCCAAGGTCGACACGCCCTGGGAAAAACTGGGCGAGAATGTGCGCCAGACCATCCTGTACGGGTCGGGCAAGAATCCGCTGACCATGCGCTATGATGACGGCCTGCGGTCCTATGAGACCAAGAAGCCGTTCGAAGGCGTGGTCAACAATCTGGAACGCCGCTGGAAGGAAACGGAAAGCGCCCTGGTGCGCGAGGAACTGTCCAAGTACCAGTCTTCACAGCCCTGCGAGACCTGTAGTGGCGCGCGCCTGAAGCCGGAAGCTCTGGCCGTGAAGATCCGCGGCCTGTCCATCGCCGAGATCAGCCGCATGTCCATCCGGCAGGCCGCCGACTGGTTCGCCAATCTGGAGCCGCACCTGACCCAGAAGCAGCGCGACATCGCCGCGCGCATCCTGAAGGAAATCAACGAGCGGTTGGGATTCCTCAACAATGTCGGTCTGGAATATCTGGCGCTGGACCGTGCATCCGGTACCCTGTCAGGCGGCGAAAGCCAGCGCATCCGGCTGGCGTCCCAGATCGGATCGGGCCTGACGGGCGTGCTTTATGTGCTGGACGAGCCATCGATCGGCCTGCACCAGCGTGACAATGACCGGTTGCTGGCCACGCTGAAACGCCTGCGCGACATCGGCAACACCGTCATTGTCGTCGAACATGACGAAGACGCCATCCGGGTGGCCGATTATCTGGTCGATATGGGGCCGGGCGCGGGCGTGCATGGCGGCACCGTCATCGCCCAGGGCACCCCGGCGGAGGTGATGGCCCACCCGACCAGCCTGACCGCGCAATATCTGTCGGGCCGTCGCCAGATCGAAATCCCCGCGCGGCGGCGCCCCGGCCATCCGGGCCAGTTCCTGGAGGTCACGGGCTGCCGCACCAACAATCTGCGCGACGTATCGGCTAAGGTGCCACTGGGTACCTTCACCTGCGTCACCGGTGTGTCGGGCGGCGGCAAATCCACGCTGGTCATCGAAACGCTGTACAAGGCGCTGGCCAAGAAGCTGATGGGTGCCCGCGAACATCCGGGTGACCATGACGCCATCCATGGGCTGGAGAATGTCGACAAGGTCATCGATATCGACCAGTCGCCCATCGGCCGGACGCCGCGATCCAACCCCGCCACCTATACGGGCTGCTTCACGCCCATCCGCGACTGGTTCGCCGGCCTGCCGGAGGCCAAGGCGCGCGGGTACGGGCCGGGGCGATTCAGCTTCAACGTCAAGGGCGGGCGCTGCGAGGCGTGCCAGGGCGACGGCGTCATCAAGATCGAGATGCATTTCCTGCCCGACGTCTATGTCACCTGCGATGTCTGCCACGGCAAGCGCTATAACCGCGAAACGCTGGAGGTGCTGTACAAGGGCAAGAGCATCGCCGAGGTGCTGGACATGACGGTGGAGGAAGGGGCGGAGTTCTTCCGCGCCGTGCCCTCCATCCGCGACAAGCTGGAAACGCTGGACCGGGTCGGTCTGGGCTATATCAAGATCGGACAGCCGGCGACGACGCTTTCCGGCGGCGAGGCGCAGCGCGTGAAACTGGCCAAGGAACTGGCCCGCCGGTCCACGGGCCGCACCATCTATATCCTGGACGAGCCGACAACGGGCCTGCATTTCGAGGATGTGCGCAAGCTGCTGGAAGTGCTGCACGCCCTGGTCGACCAGGGCAACACGGTGCTGGTCATCGAACATAATCTGGAGGTCATCAAGACCGCCGACTGGATCATCGACATGGGACCGGAGGGCGGCAATGGCGGCGGGGAGATCGTGGCCGCCGGCACACCGGAGCAGGTGGCAACCGCAGCGCGCAGCCATACGGGCCATTATCTGGCACCCTATCTGAAACCCGTGACCGCCGCCCCGGCCAAGGCGGCCAAGGGCGGACGCAAGGCAGGATAAGGGAGGCGGAGATGGGCGACCGGGTCGCATCATGCAGTTGTGGGCAAGTCCGCCTTGTCTGCCGTGGAGAGCCGGTGCGCGTGTCCATCTGCCACTGCCATGAATGCCAAAGGCGCACCGGCAGCGTCTTCGGCACGCAGGCCCGCTTCCCCCGCGATGCCGTGACGATCACCGGCCAGACCACGCAATGGACGCGGCAGGGTGACAGCGGCGGGTCAGCCACCTTCCATTTTTGTCCCGTGTGCGGGTCAACGGTCTATTGGCAGCTGACCGGGGCGCCGGCGTTTTGGGGGGTGGCGGTGGGCGCCTTCACCGATCCGACCTTCCCACCTCCCGCCATCTCCGTTTATGAGGAGCGCCAGCATCCATGGGCGTTGCCGGCAGAGCGGCTGCAGCTGGAGCACGTTCATTAGGACGATTTGCATTCCTGCCGGGCAGCGCCCAGAGCCCCAATCACACTGGATACGGCGATGCGGGACCAGATCCCGCCTTCAACAATATGTATCTGGTCATCGCGCCCCTGAAGCAAGACCGGTCCTTTCTGCCTGAACGGGGAAAGCTGGAATTCCCCGATTTGCCTGCCTGCTTCCCCCTCAAGCCGCAAGACGGCCAGCCGATGAGCCGCATCACCATACCCGCCCAGCAGCAGAACAATATCGTCTTGTACAGCGAGGGCGGAGGCGCCTTGGATCATGTTCGACCAGCAGGCAACCCGGCCCTGTTCGACTTTGGCGATAGGAAAACTTGAATAAGAACAGGTCCAAAGGCTGGTTCCGGACAAGGATGTCGCATAGGCGTCATCGATCCAATAATCAGTGGGGGCCTGCTGATTGAACGAGATCACGTCCCCGTGCGTGGTGTAGGAGCGCTGGCGCCGGGTCAGACCTGGAGGT
>NZ_JBMDKJ010000057.1:0-10255 GCF_057809655.1 Niveispirillum sp. FG148 | reverse complement strand
GAAACTGCTGGAGGCGACGGGAGCCGTCGCCCATCCCGCCTCGCTGTCGCGGGCGCTGTTGAATGCCGGGTTCAGCGTTAAAAAACACACTGCTGGCGACCGAGTGCGGACGCGCTGACGTCCGGGATGCGCGGTAGGTCTGGCGCGAGAAACGCCAGCCCCGCATGTGCCAGGAGCCTCATCGCCTGGTCTTCATCGACGAGACGGCCACTACCACCAAGATGACAAGACTGCGCGGACGAGCCCGGCGTGGCCAGCGGCTTCGGGCAAGGGCGCCCTTCGGTCATTGGAAAACACAGACCTTCATCGCCGCCCTGCGCTGTGACGGGCTGACAGCCCCCTGGATCATCGACAGAACCATGAACCGCCAGATCTTCGAGACCTATGTCGAGACCCAACTCGCCCCCACGCTCCAGCCCGGCGATGTCGTCATCCTCGACAATCTCTCCAGCCACAAAAGCGAGAAGGCCAAGGCCATCCTCGATGAGCGCGGTGCCTGGTTCCTCTTCCTGCCTCCATACAGCCCGGACCTCAACCCCATCGAGATGGCCTTCGCAAAGCTCAAGGCCCATCTCCGACGCATCGGCGCAAGAACCATCGATGATCTCTGGAAAGCTATCGGAAACATCTGCGACCTATACGAACCAGACGAATGCTGGAACTATCTCAAAGCCGCTGGATATGCGTACAACTAAACGCTCGATGCTCTAATGATCGCCTGCGGCTATGAGGACGGTATCGACGCCAGCAGTTTGCGCGACGATCCGACTTTCAAGATGGCGCTCGGCCGGCTGCCCTCGGCGGCGGACCTCCGTTCGCAATCCACCATCTCGCGTCTGGAGAACCGACCGGACACCCGCGCCCTGCTGGGCATGGGCCGGGCCATGTGGTCGCGCTTTACTGCGCCAGTTTCCGCCAGATGCCATAGCGCATCGTGCTGGGCATCAATGATACGTTCGACACAACCAATGGCCAGCAACCGTTGCGGCTTATCAATGCCCTTTATGATGAATATGGCTTCCAGCCCATCATCGTCTTTGACGGCGAGGGCCGGTTCGTCGCGTCCCTCCTGCGCCCCGCCCGACGTCCCAGGGTCGGGAAATAGCAGGCCGCCCGCGTCGTCGAGATGAACACCAAGCTGCGCGTCCATCTGCCAACAGCCTGTACCGTACAGCCTGACCGGAGCACGTCATGACCACGGCAGAGAAGGTAGCACGCCGCAAGCTGAGCATGCTGCAACTTGCATCGGAGCTTGGGAATGTCAGCAAAGCCTGCAAGGTGATGGGCTACAGCCGACAGCAATTTTATGAGATCCGCCGGAATTACCAGACCTATGGGGCGGAAGGTCTGATCGACCGGCTGCCGGGCGCCCGCGGCCCGCATCCCAACCGTGTATCGGCGGAGGTGGAGACGGCGGTTCTGGATTATGCCCTGTCCCATCCCTGCCACGGGCCGCTGCGGGTGGCCCAGGAACTGGCGCTGCGCGACATCCAGGTATCATCGGGCGGGGTGCGCAGCCGCTATGCCGGGCCCGGCTCTATCCCAACAAACTGCCCCTGACCGCGGTCCAGACCCTCAATAACGAGGTGCTGCCCACCTTCGAGGCCGAGGGAGCGGCGATCGACGCCGTGCTCAGCGACAATGGCCGCGAATTCTGTGGCCGCGAGGACCAGCACCCCTATGAGCTGTTCCTGCAACTGGAGGGCATCGAGCACAAGCGCACCAAGGTCAAACGCCCGCAATCCAACGGCATCGTCGAACGCCTGCACCGCACCCTGCTCGACGAGCATTTCCGCGTCGAAGGCCGCCGTACCTGGTTCGATACGATCAAGGAATTGCAGACCGTGCTCGACCAGTACCTCATCGTCTACAATACCAGAAGGCCCCACCAGGGACGCGGCATGAACGGCCGCACACCCATCAAGGCCTTCCGCGATGGCATCCCCAAACAGCCAAAGGAGACACCCAACCCCAAACTCAAACTCAAAACAGCAGCCTGAAAACCACGCCAGAGCGGGCGACTGTCAGGGGATTACCGTATCTGTACAATTCGGGTTAGACAAGGGAAACGGACGAAGTGACTCCAATTTCTTTCAAATTTGACCAACAATGTGATCAGCACGTAGACGTTTGAATCTCGGATTGTTATTGTAGGTCCAAAGGAAGATTTCCGTTTGGAAATCTTCGGTCAAATGGGCAATTGGACATCATTCTCCATAACGGAGGACGCTTTGAAGGGACAGATTGTTTTGGCACGCAAAAAAGCAATGAATCCAGACGTAACAAAAATGTTGTCTGATATTTTTGACCCTACATATTATGCATCTATTGCCGATGATTTCAATCCATCGGAATGTGATTCCTTTTCTCATTTTATTGAATATGGCGTATACCAAGGGAAATCCCCTTCAATACTTATCAATTACCCCTCCCGCTTGCTTGATGGTATTGATCAACCTACCCCTCAGGATATTGAGGATTTTTATTTTCGCGCGCTTGACAATCAGGCAGATAACAACCAACACATAACACCTCTGTTTAATTCAAAATATTACGTCTCTCAGTTCAGTCAGGACGCTCCAAAGAGCCCTTTGCTGCATTTCTGTACTGTAGGCTGGCGGGAATTCAAGAATCCACATCCGTTGTTCAACACGCACTTCTATCTGGATACTTATCAGGATGTCCGTTTAAGTGGTGGCAATCCTCTAGTTCACTATCTGACCAATGGCGCCGCTGAGGGGCGCTCGCCCCATCCTTTGTTCAGCCCGGCAACCTATATCGCGTCACAAGGCGATGACGCGGCGAACAACCCCTTGCAGCATTATATCCAGCACACCCCCAAGCCGACAGACCGGCCACATCCGCTATTCGACACCGGGTACTATCTGTCACAGCAGCCCGACCTGTCGGTTGCCAACGGGGTGCCGCTTATTCACTACCTCATGGTGGGGGAACAGAGCGGCCTGAAGCCGCATGTGCTTTTCGACCCCACCTTCTACTTCCAGAACAATCCCGATGTGGCGGCCGCCGGCATGCGGGCCCTCCTGCATTTTGTGACGTCGGGTGGCGTGGAAGGGCGGTCGCCCCATCCCCTTTTCGATTCCCGTTTTTATCAAAAACGCTACGCGGACATTGAGGAGGCGCGCACCAATCCCCTGATCCATTATCTGACATTTGGCGCCCACGAGGACCGTGACCCGCATCCGCTGTTCAGCACCTCCTATTATCTGAATACTTACCCTGATATCCGCGCCGCCAATGTCAATCCGCTGGAGCATTTTGTGCGCGGTGGCGGATTCGAGGGCCGCAACCCCCATCCGTTCTTCAACAGCAATTACTATCTGGGCACCAATCCGGATGTCAAAGAGGCCAAGTTAAATCCGCTGCTGCATTTCGTGAGCTCCGGTGCGTTCGAAGGGCGCCGGCCTGTGCCCTTTTTCGATTCCGCCTATTTCATCAAGCATAATCCCGACCCCCATCGTCGCAATCCCCTGGTCCGGTATCTGGCGCCCGGCAACGCGGCCAAACAACCGCCCAATGAAGAACTTGGGAAGGTGCCGCGCCGCTACACGCCCCCCAACGGGTTGCTGCCCTGGTTCAGCCCCTTGAACATCAAGGTGGACGGTCGCCTGTCCGAAGTTCCGCACCTCAACATCCTGGTGCCGGGATTGGCGATGAAACATATGTCGGGCGGCCCCAACACCGCGATCAATATTGGCTATCGCCTGGCGCAGCGCGGTATCCCGGTCCGCTTCATCGCCACGAACGCCCCGCTGGATGCCGACCACGGCCCCTTCTGGGCCCATGCGGGCAAGCTGGCCGGCGTCACGGAACGACTGCCCAGCGCCACGCTGATTGATGGTTCGGACCGGTCGCAGCCGCTGGCCATCGGTGATCAGGATGTCTTCCTGGCCACGGCCTGGTGGACAGCCCAGATGGTGAAATATGCCCTGCCCTGGACACGTCACGACCGCTTCATCTATCTGATCCAGGATTACGAGCCGGTGCTGCATGCCGCCTCGACGCCCTGCGCCCTGGCCCTGGACAGCTATGGGCTGAATTATTTCCCCGTGATCAATTCCAGCCTGCTGCGCGACCATCTGGTGGAAAATCGGGTCGGCGCCTTCGGCGATCAGGCCTTTGCCGCCGCCGCCCATCATTTTGAACCCTGTGTCGATCCCAACTATTTCCGGATAGAACCCCGGACGGGCGGGAAGCGGCGGCTGCAATTCTATGCCCGCCCCACCAACGGGCTGCGCAATCTCTATGAGATGGGGGTCGCGGCCCTGCAATTGGCCGTGTCCCGTGGCTGCTTCGACGGCCAGGACTGGGAAATCATCGGCATCGGGGAACAGTTCCCCCCCGTGGCGCTGGGGCGCGGCCTGACCCTGGCGCCGGCCCCCTGGCATGATTTCGCAACCTATGCCGCCAACATGCGCAACACGGATGTGATGCTGTCGCTGATGATGGCGCCCCATCCCAGCTACCCCCCGCTGGAGGCCGCCGCCTGCGGGGCGATGGTCGTCACGACCAATTTTGGTTCCAAGACCACCCAGCGCATGCAGGACCTGTCCCCCAACATCCTGTCGGTGGAGCCGACGATCGAGGGGTTGGCCGATGCCCTGGCCGAGGCCATCGCCCGGCTGGACGACACCGCCGCGCGGCAGGATGGCGCCGCACTGGGCCTGCCGGCCAGTTGGGGCGAGGCGCTGGACGGCACGCTGGACGCCATCGAGACGGAAATCGGCACTATCCGCGCCACCGGCCTGCAACGGCTCCGTCGCCTGGAAACCGCCGTCGATCAACCTGTCCGCAACAGCTATGATCTGGCCCGACTGACCCGACTGGCCGAACGACGCAACCTTTATCCGGCCATCCATGAGCCGGGCCTGTTGTCCTTCATCACCACCGTCTGGAACACCGATCCCTATTTCATGCATGTCCTGGCGGAGAGTCTGTTCGCCCAGGATATGCTGCCCGACGGGCTGGAATGGCTGATCCTGGACAATGGATCGACAAACGAGGCCACGCTTCAGGCGCTGGCCGAGATCAGCCGCCACCCCATGGTGCGCCTGATCCGGGTGGAGGAGAACAAGGGCATCATCGGCGGCATGCGCATCGTTCTGGAACAGGCGCGCGGCCGTTACATCCTGCCCCTTGATTCCGACGATTACCTGTATCCCGACTGCGTGCGGACCATCACCTGGTTCATCCGCGAACATAACTATCCCGCGCTGGTCTATACGGACGAGGACAAGCTGCTGGGCGAGGATTTCCGGGATCCTTACCACAAGACGGGTTGGGATCCGGTCCTGTTCATCAATCAGTGCTTTATCGCGCATCAATGCGCCATTGACCGCCGACTGGCCCTCAAGCTGGGCATTTACAGTGATCCGGCGGCCGAGGGCAGCCACGACTGGGATACCTTCACCCGCTTCATGATCGCCGGCCACGAGCCGGTGCATGTCCCGGAAGTGCTCTATAGCTGGCGCATGCATCTGCAATCGACCTCCATGAATATCGGGTCGAAGCCGGTCGTCTATGACAGCCACAAGGCCGTCCTGCAGCGCTTCCTCGATTCCAAGGGGGCCAACCGGTTCACCTTGACATTGAGCGGCCTGTTCGGGGGAACGCCGGACTGGCGGATCATCCGCAACGAGCCGTCCCAACTGGCCAATCGTCTGGCGACGATTCTGATTGTGGACGATAGCAGCCCGATCGACCAGCCGCCCCAGCAATTGACCCGCGCCAGCGGCAGCCATGTCATCCGAATTTCAGCCCAGGGAGGCTCCAACTCCCTGGCGCGGGCCTTGACGATATTGCCGGCGGAGGTGACGCATGTGCATATCAGGGACATGCGGGTGCAGCCGCGCGACGCGGCGTTCCTGAACGAAGCGGAGACCTTCTTCGACCTGTTCCCGGAAACGGTCGCCGTCGGCGGTCGCATCGACGACGGCGCGCGGGTCATTTCGGCGGGCATCGTGCTGGGATTCGGCGGCGCCTGGAGCGCGCCCGACCTGGGGCGCGGCATCACCGACCCGGGATATTTCGCGCAATTGTTCAAAAGCCGGTCCGTCTCCGCCATTTCGTTGCGCCATGCCATCGTAAAGCGGGACTTCCTGGAACAGGTTGTCGCCGCGGCGGGCAAGGTGACGCTTAACGCGCTGGAAGCGTGGGTGGGAGCCCTGGCCTGTGAACAGGGCCGGCGGATCATCTACACCCCGTTCATCACCGCAACGACACAGGCCCCGGATTGGCCGGTGGCCGCGTCGGAAACCGAACGGCGGATCTTCCGCGGCCGCTTCGCGCCGTTGCTGCCCGACACCCGTTTCTACGCACGGCGCCACGGGCTTTCCGCCGCCACACGTTATCTCGATGTACCGGAATCCCAGCGCCGGCAGCAGGAAGCGACCCTGCGGATCACCGGCGGGCGGTCCTATCCGCATTGGCTGGCCGACCGGATCGCCAAGCGCAAGGATCAATATCTTGCGCAACCGGGCGATGTCAGCTTCTCCATCCTGACGACGGTCTATTACAAGACCGACATAGCGCTGTTCATCGAACTGGCGGACAGCATCCTGAACCAGGATTTTCCGGCCAAGGAATGGATTGTTCTGGCCCACGGCCCGATCCCCAATGAATTGTCCGTCCTGCTTCAGCACATGGCGGAACGGTCTGAGCTGGTGCTGATCGTACGCGATGTCAATCTGGGCATCGCCGGCGGCATGCACCTGTGCCTGCAGCAGGCCAGCGGCGAGTATGTGATTTCGGTCGATTCCGACGATCTGCTGACCATCGACGCACTGCGCATCATGGCGGTGACCATCCGCACGAACGCCTATCCCGGCCTGGTCTACTCCGACGAGGACATGCTGATCGGTGGCAATCTCACGGCCCCCTATTTCCGGCCGTCCTGGGATCCCATCCTGAATCTCGAAGGCTCGTTCATCTGGCATCTCTGTGCCATCAAGCGCAGCACCGCCAAACGGTGCCGCCTATATGCCGATGATGGTGCAACCTGGTGCCATGATTGGGACACCGCCGTTAAGGTGCAGCTCGATGGCGAAAACATCGTGCATGTCCCGGAGGTCCTTTATCACTGGCGACAGCACGAGGCGTCGAGCACCAACACCACGGCCGCCCCCCATCAAGGGTCCCTGCATTCCGTGCAGTGGGTTTTCGAGAATATCATCCGTCAGTCCCGCGCACCGGAACGTCTGCGTATCCGCGAATTCCCGGTTCTGCGCGGGAGCCGCGAAACCCATCTGGAGCGTGTGCCCGTGGCCCTTCCCCGGGTTGCGGACGTGTTCTTGAGCCCGGAACGGCCTTCCGCCAATGGCAGCGGCGTCATCCAGGTTCCGTTAACGTTCGGCCCGCTTCAGCTTCAGGACCTGCGCGAAACGGTCCGGCGGCTGGACACAACGCACATTGTGTTGCGGGCCGGCACCGGCAGCCGTCCGTGGACGGATGATGTTCTGGCGGAGGCCGTCAAGTATGTCGACCTTGTGCCGGAGGTTGCCATCGTGGCCGGACGGTACATTGACAGGAACGGCACGGTCGTCGCCGGCGCGGAAATCCTGACCAGGGAGGGGCATGTTGTCAGCCCGCTGAAGGGTAGCGATCGGAATTCGCCCGGCCGTTTCTCCCTGGCGCTGCGGCCGCACTGCGTCGATGTGCCCAACATTGCCAATTGCCTGATCGAGCGTCAGTTCCTGATGGAGGCCATCGACCTGGCACCGTTCAACCTGACCCTGCCCTACCTGTCATTGTGGCTGGCAGCCGTGGCCCATGCCAGGGGCCGCCGGATCGTCTATTCCCCGCTTGTGGTCGCGCCGGCGGATCACGGGATGGTGGGAACAGTTTACGATCGTGACGAGTCACGGCGGTTCTGGACATTCACCTGTTCGCACCTGAGAACCGACCCGATAGTGCCGCTGCGCGGTTTGGCGGGCTTTCTGCGTTACATGGAATTTGATGAAAATTAGCATCAAATAACAATCTTTGATGCCTTTACGGCACTTGACTATCAGTCTCAAAAATGAGCCCCTGTTTCCAGTTTTGAAGCGCGTGCATCGGAAAATTGTCATGGCCAATGGTATCGTCGCGCGGATCAAGGGAATGCTGCCCCAGCAGAAGGGGGGTGGCATCAAGGGCGGATTGGCCGTCCGCGGAGATAGTGATATTACAGGCCCAACAGAAAGCGAGGGGCGTGAACTGATGCCTTCGGCCCGTTCAGTGGCGTTCGGCCAGACGCTGGAATATGCACCCGTTGCCCAGCGGCGGTGCGTCATCGCTTTGGGCATGCATCGTAGCGGCACCTCCCTGCTGTCGAACATCCTGCATGTCATGGGTGTCGACATGAGCGGCGATCCCACCCCCGATATCTGGAATCCGGAAGGATATTGGGAACGCTGGGAAGTTGTTCGCTTACATGACGAGATATTGAGCATTTTGGGGCGTAGCTGGGGTGACCCGGCGCATTGCCTGCCCCTGGAGGGCGCCTGGTGGCGTCAGCCGACGCTGGCGGAGCCGCGTGCCAAGTTGACGGCCTTCATCAAGGAAAATGTCGATGCCGCCGGCAGGGGCTGGGGGCTCAAAGACCCGCGGATGGTCCGGCTTCTGCCATTGTGGCTGGATATTCTGGATGAGCTGGGTATCGAACCGCAGTTCATCGTCACCATGCGCCGGCCGGCCGATGTCTGCTCGTCCGTCGTCAATCGCGATAAGGTCTCGCCGGCGACGGCGGAGCTTCTTTATGCCACCTATTATGCCGACATATTCACCTATGCCCGCGGGCATATTGCCGCCATCGTCGATTATGATGGCTGGTTTGAAAACCCGATGCAGCAGGCGGCCACCATACAGTCGAGCCTGGGCTTGCGTTGGCCGCTCGACCTGACGGAACTGGAACGGTCGCTGCTGACCACCATCAATCCGGCGCACCGTCGGCACAAGGTCGACCGGCCCGCATTGTCCCCGTTCTCCCAGGCCCTGTATGACGAGTTCATTCGCCATCGTCAGACACCTGCCGATCTGGGCAAGGGCACGGACGGACTGTCGTCCGAATTGGAGTGCTTTATCAAGATGCGGGTGTTGTTCGGGGCCCATGCAGGCTCCGCCAACGCCCAGGCCCTGACGGCCCATGAAAAGAAAATAGCCGATCTGACCGCCGCGCTGGCCGTTGACAAGGACGCCTTGAAGAAAGCGGAGGCGGATATCGCCCGTGAACGCGAGGCAGCCCGACAGGCCACCGCGCGCGCAGAGGCAATGCGCAAGCAGGCAGAGGCCGCACACCAGGAGCGGGTGGCGCTTCTTGCTGAAAATGACCGGCTGAGGACGACCGTACTGTCCACCGACAGTCAAAAACAACAGCTCTGCGAGATGCTGGAGATTGACGCCAGCGGTGCCGACAGCATCGCACAATGCGTCTCCGTCGTCATTGCACGGGCTCGTGACCATGAGATGCTGCGGTCCAGTCGCGCCAAGCTGGAGGCCCAGCACACCGAGACCGTTGCGGCGCTTGCCGCCGCCTCGCAACGGATCACCCGGATTGAGGCAGACCTGGCCCGGGAAAAGCAGGAGCTGGCCCGTGTGAAGGCGGAGCTGGAGGAAACCCTTAAGGCCCTGCAGGCGGCCAAGGATGAGGGGCAGCGTCACCTTTCCGAAGCCCGATCGGAATTTGAAACCGAACTGGGGCGGAGCCGGGCCATAATCGCATCGCAACAGACCGCCCTTGAGATTGCCCAGCTCGCCAGAGACAAAGCCCTGAAAAATGCCGAGGCGCAGAAGGAACAGGCAAAACAGTCCTTTGCAGAATTGACCGCAGAGTTGAACGCGCTGCGTGATTCGTTGCAGACTCAGGTTTCCTTGACCGACGAACTGAAAGTCGCCGCGGAAAATGCCGAGGCCGCCTCGCGCCTTGCCGAAAGGCAGGCGCAGCGGCGTATTGCAGAGCTGGAAACGGCAGCGGCCGCCAGCCATGACCGGGTTGCCCAGGTCGAAGATCAAAAGCAGCAAGCCATCGACGCCCTGACCGTTGCCACGGCCAACGCGCGGGAAACTGCGCGCCTAGCAGAAGAACGGGCACAGCAGCGCATCTCAGAACTGGAAGCGGCAGTGGCCGCCAGCCATGAGCAGGTTGCCCAGGCCGAAGAGCAAAAGCAGCAAGCCATCGACGCCCTGACCCTTGCCACGGCCAATGCGCGGGAAACTGCGCGCCTAGCAGAAGAACGGGCACAGCAGCGCATCTCAGAAC
>NZ_JBMDKJ010000056.1:0-16018 GCF_057809655.1 Niveispirillum sp. FG148 | reverse complement strand
TTACGGCCAGTACCTGATGAAGGTGCTGCGCGAAGCGGCCGCAGGGGATTGAGACAAAATTGCGCCAACAATAAATATTACAGAAACGAAATGGCTACATGAAAGTAATAAACAAAAAAAGGCATCTATGCGATATTTGATATTATCAGTGCGCTAAATTGTATTTATTATAGGGAATTGAAATCAGAATTCCCTCCAAGAACAACTACCATCCCCTCTCCGGCGGCAGGTCGTCGACGACATCGCCGCGGCTTTTTGCGCAGGTTCCGACTGACTTCCGAGCTGATCAAACCGACATATCTGGCACGCAAGGCGGTCGTCTATATCCGAAAGTCGACGACTCACCGTAAGCATCCGGCGTAGGCCCTTTCAGGGGTCACGACATAGAAGGGTCGAAAAGCCACACCGCCATTATCAACCAAAGACAGCCACGGCTGATCTGAGGTCGATGCCGCCGGCTTTTGTCCGTCGGATCTGACGTCCGACAGCCATGATAAACACGGCTGGCAACTGGCGTGCGGGCGGCACCCGGTCCCAGAGGGTTTGGAGGATTGTCCTTCCTTTCTGGGCTCTTCGAATCTTTTGACCGGCAGCAATACGCTGTGACCAGCGGAAGCCGATCTCATGGAAATAGAGATCAGCATGCTGGGAACTGATGTGATGGAAGACGCCGGCGATGGTCTGGCGGACCCGATTGTTGAAGCCTTCAGCGGCATTGGCATGGATGGTGCCACGGGCATATTCCTTGCGGGCATGGCACACGGTGTCGTGACGAGCGAAGCCAGCGCCGGCCGCCACGAAGGCCTTCCATTCATCGCTCATCAGATGGGCCTGCGGTGTCACGCTCGCCTCCAGCACCCGTTCAGTCTCGTTCAGGGACAGGTCGGCAACAACACAGGCCCTGGCCTCACCAGCCGGTGTTCCCGGTTCCGATCCGGCTGGGCGCTGGACAACGACCATGGCCGGGGTCTTGGTCGTGCGCGGCTGTCCCTTGCGGCCCCGATCGGTGGGGGGCTTGTCGGGATCGGACCGGGGAGCACCGCCGAAATACATTTCGTCGATTTCGATGACGCCGCCCAGCGTATGGTCGCGGGCCACCAGCAGGCGCAGCACATGCCCCATTCGCCATGCCGTCGGCTGGCTCACCCCGATGATGTCGGCCAGCCGGATCGAGGAGACGCCCTTGTCGGATTGCAGGATGAACCACAGGGCCAGTAGCCAGGTGCGCAACGGCAGCTTGGTTGCATGCAGCGGGGTCCGCGTCGTCACCGTGAATTGCTGCCGGCAATCCTGGTCAGAGCATTGATAAAGCCCTGGCCGTGCCCGACGCCCCGTATCCCGGCCGGCCAGGCTGACCGACCGATGGCAGCCACACGCGGGGCAAAGCCGGCCCCGCGGCCAGACCATCGCCTCCAGCAGCCGGCGGCAGCGATCATCATCCGAAAATGCGGCCACCGCGTCGGCAAGCGTCCGGATGCGAGAAAGAACATCAAGCTCAGCGGACATGGAAATCCCCCCAGATCACCCTGGGAGAATCGCATTGAAATCATTACAAAACAACACCAAAGCTGTCTTTGGTTGATAATGGCGACGTAGTTTTCCGCCCTTTCGATGTCGTGACCCCTGTCATAGCGCCAGGTGCGGCCGGCAGCGACCGTGCGGTTGCCGCGCCCGTCATGGGTTTGCAGGACCCCGTCCACCTTGGTGAGCGCGTTGATGGGGGAGGCGGGGTCATAGCTGGTGGTATTGGCCAGCGTCGGGGCCGGTTCCCAGCGGAAGGCGGCGTTGTCCAGGGCTTCCGACACCAGCGCACCGGCATCGTCATAGCCATAGCTCGCCGTCAGCGCCCCGCCCGTCCAGGCATGGTTCAGGCCCTTCAACTGCTCGGCAATGTCATAGGTGTAAGCACTGTTGGCCGCCCCGCGCACCGTGACCGTGCGCCTGCCCAGCAGGTCATAGGTCGCCCCTTCATCGTAACGGCTGACATTGCGGACTATGCGACGAGCCTGCACAAGCGCACTTGCCCACGGGCATGGACCCCGGTGAGGTTAGAGGCACGGGATCGATATTCTGGGATTTTCGTCCTCGCGCCATGCAGCCTTCCCAGACGAATTGAAGCGCCTCCCGCGTTCATATTCATGCGGCGGAAGCCCACCGGTCTCCTCACCGAGCAACTTGTTGACCCGGCCGAAGCCCTATCGGGGCTGATGCAACGGTCGAAAAGCCCCTGGGATCTGCCTTCGCGGGACATGCGGAGATCGAGCGTGGCCTCATCGATATCCCCAGCGATGCATCGCCTGCCCGGCCAACAGAAAAATGCGGCGGCCTCGAAATCAGGGGCTGTTCAAATCTTCCAGCCAGAGCACTTGCCATAGAGAGGGGCCCGCAATGCCGTCACCCTCGTGCACCGCCCGGAGGATTCTAAATGTCCCAAGTTCAGCATCCAGCGCCGCACACCGCCGTGAATCGGGCGGCACGGGCTCCCCCTGCAGGGCTGACCGCAGGTCAAACGAAGCCTTCGCAGCAACGTTTCCTCTGCCCATTGCTCACAACATTTCCTCTCCCGTGACAATATGGACAGTCAGACCATGACCCACATACACGATGAACTCCTCCAACGATACGAAGCACTGAGCGCTCGCCAGGCCCAATGCTTCGAAAAGCTGGACAAACGATCCAGCCTGAAAACTGGCATCCCCGTGTCCAAGAGCACATGGAGCCGGTACCGCACCGATGTGAAACGCCTGTTCGACAAGATCGATGCTCTTCATGATACCGACCCAGACCGCAGCCTATCGGAGACCATCAGGCTGGCCCTCATGGAGGGCGCAACGCGCCAGTCCAGCACGTCGGGTCGACGGGCCGCATTGATCAACAAAATGGGTGTTGCCGCAATAAACTGCCTCAACCAGGCCAAGGCAGCGCTGGACATGTTGGAGGATGCGAAGGCGGCCGAGCTGCTCGAGAAATGTGACGCGTTCATCACCTATCTGGAACTGGCGCAGCAGGAATATCGTCACACGACCCCGGCGCCGCGACGCTCCAAATCCGCCAGCCTGAAGGGCCTTCCTCCCGATTGGCCGGAGCGTTTCCTGGCCGAGGCCCGAAAACGGAGTAGTGCTTACCTGCCCCGGATCACTGCACTCGTCCTGACTGGCTGTCGGCCCGACGAGATTCTCGCGGGCATAAAAGTGGAGACCATTGGAACGGACGCGGTGCGGTTCATCATTCCCTGCGCGAAAATCGGCGCGGGCCGGGTGCGTAGCGTCACCATCCTGCAAGATGACCGATACTACGAGGCCGCAAAGGAACTGGCCACCGACCATGCTGTGATCGACCTTGGTGGAACGACGCCGTCGCGGAAAAGCCGTCTGGGCGACAAGGTAAATACGATCGGTCATCGCGCCTTCCCTAGGCGGAAGGAAGGGATCTCGCCCTACTCCTTCAGGCACGTTTTCGCCTCCGATCTCAAGGCGGGGGGCTACTCCGACACGGCAATCGCCCAGGCGCTTGGCCACGCGAACATTCGAACGAAGAGCCGGTATGGTCGTTACAACCAGGGTCGGACGGGACGGGCCTTGATTCTGGATTCCGAAATCCCGGTCAGCGGCGTGACCAACCATCAGGCGCTGACATCTGATGACAACGTCAAGCCGGCCCCCGATGACTATGCTACGGCGCCGGACCAGGATACCGGCGACGATCACGACTACGAACCGTGAGCATGCCCATCCCGACCAGGCAACAATGATACATGAGCCCCTGGGAGTGCGGGGCATACATCAGCCGCATCCCCAGGGGCTTCATTTTGCCCTACTCGTCGGACCACGCCATGGTCTGGCCTTTGAGACCAGATGTTCCGTACCGCGACCTTGGTGGCAATGCCCCAAAGACATGGCCGCTCCACTCACAGCGCCGAGGGAAGAACCAATGCGACACCGCCAAGGCCACTATCCTGCATCTTGGCTATGGCAGCCGCATCATCAATATCAGCAGCCATTTTGCCGCCCGCTTCCCAGGCGGTGCCGGCCTCCCCGTCTATGCGCTGGCCACGTCCGCACTGACCGCGTTCACCAAGGGCCTGGCGCGGGAACTGGGTGCGCGGACCATCGCCGTGCATCCGGGTTCCATCGACACCGACATGAACCCCGCCCACGGTGATTTCGGCCTAGCGCTCAGGTGAAGAAGTCGTCCAGCCGGAGCACCGGAGTTATTGGACGACGACCCAACCAGCCTCGCCTTCCGTGAAGCGCATCTCCGTCGTGCTCGAGCTGTTGAGCATGGGACCTTCGATCCGGAGCGTCACCGAGCAGGTGTAGATGGTGCTCCCCTCGCCCTTGGCACATTTCAGCTTCTTGAACTCGTGCAGCACGACCAGCTTTCCGCCCCCGGCCGCCTTGTTCGCCTGGTCGACCTGTGCCTGCAGGGCCTGGCGCATGTCACCCTCGCTCGGCTCCCCGCCGCAGCCCGCCAGGGCCAACAGGGGAGCAATGGCCAGCACCCGGACGGTCTTCCCGAAATTCCGCATTTCATCACCTTCATCGATGTGGTTGTCATGGTTGAAGCACCCATCGGCGTCGCGGCCGCGGGGCCGTCGGCTTACATCTCGGCCAGGACGCGGCCCTTGCCGTCCAGAAGCTGGACCTTAGTGAGCTCCGCGTTGACCACCGTGTCGCCGAGTACGGTGTCGGTGAGGAAGAAGTAGATCTTCAGCGACATGGTGTCGGCGTGGCTGCTTGTACGCAGCGCTTCGATCTGCTTGGCCTCGGCTTCGACAGGAACCGGGAGCCGGCTGAACGCGACGGCATTGGGGAAGGTCAGGCGGTAGCCAGGCAGGTCGCGGAAGTACCTGTAGGACGCGGCGCTCTGGAAAGCCGGGAGGCGGAACCCCTTGATGTCGAAGTCGTAGGGCTCCAGGCTGTCGCCTACTACCATGAAGTAGTACTTGGTGCCCTTCGCCTTCGCGATCTCCATGTCAATGCCCGGCTTCAGGGCCTCCAGCATGTCGCGTTTGCTGAACGCGTCGAGCGTGTAGCTCAGTTCGGGCTTGATCGTATAGCCGATCTTCTCGTAGTCGACCGGCATGGTGTCCAACGAGTGGAAGGCGAACATCAGTTCTCGGCCGCTGTCGAGTTCCTGGTAGGCGGAGAGCGGAACGGACTTGTCCGCCGTCGGCGCGGCAGCGGCTGCCGTCTCCGTCTTGGGCGCGGCCGGGGGCGCGGGGGGATCGGCGGGAGTGGGCGCAGTGCTGGTAGCGGCCGGTGCCGGCTCCGCCGCCTTCGGCGCTGCGGCAGGTTCCTCCTTCGAGCAGCCCGAGAGGACAGTGCACAGAAGCAGAATAGCGACGCGCTTCGTCATGTTCATCGTGGTAGAACCCTTCTGTCTTGGTTAGCTGGATGTTGCTGAAGCGGGTGCTTGCACGGAGGATGGGATCGGCGTTGGGAAACCGAACCCGTAGCCACCAAGCAGCCGGGTCCGGATGGTCTCGTTGATCGGGTATGCAACCTGCTGCGCGCGGACCGTCCATTCAACCGCCCCGGCCGCTGCCCGGCCGGCCCCCTCCCCCGCCCGCGCGCCGACGAACCCGGAGACGGCCCCGTGGAGGTTGGAATAGGCCTCGGTGCCGGTGACCGGGTTGGCTCGCACCATAGGCAGCCAGGCAAGCGCGCTGACGGCGGCGACGGAGGCGACGGTCCGGACCGCCACGTTCGTCGTGAACGCGCCGGTCAGCAGGACGAACAGCTTGATCAGGTGGCCGCCGCTGCCCAACAATGAGAAGAACAGGGCGACCGGAGGGACGACCGCGCGGTTGGCAGCCTCGGTGCCGATATCCCCGTGCCGGCCGTCCTCCGCGAAGTCGGCCGGCGCGCTGCCCATCACGCGGGCGTACTCGCGCACCGCATGCTTCACCAGCGGATCGTAGACCTTCGCCTTGATGAGGTCCGGGTCGGTCACCGCCGGGAAAGAGAGCTTGCGATCGGAGACCTCCAGCGCCTCCCGGATCCTGCGCTGGACGCCTTCCTGCGCGAAGAACACCCGGAAGTCGCTGATCGGCTCCGTGCCGGTCCCCAAGCCCCCGTCCCTGTGCGCCTTCAGCAGCTTCCGCTCGGCCTGCGCGTCCATCGCCGCCTGGAAGGCCGCCCGATCGAACGGGCGCCAGTCGTCGCCGACCTGGATGCCTTCCTTGCGGAGCCGTTGGCGCACCGCCGCCCAGTCCGCCGGCTTCACGGTGCCGGGCTCGAGCCCGCGCCGGGCCAGCTTCGCCTTGTACTCGTCCCAGGCCCGCTCCTGCCGGGTCCAGGCGGACAGGGCCTCCGCCTTGTATTTCTTCCAAGGACCCTCGGTGACCTCGCCCAGCAGCGGCAGCCAAACCGCATGGACGAAATAGTCCAGCGTGCCGATGCACTGCCCGTCCGCCGGGGCGCATTCCGTCGTGAACTTCCTCGCTCCAAGCCTCTCCAATACCGGCAGTACCCGCTGTTCCAGGTCCGGCAGCCCGATCGCCAACAATGGGAAGACCGCCGCGAAGGCCTTGCCCGACGGGCTCGCCGCACCGTCGCAGAGGAAGATGTCGTCCACCTTCACCTGGCAATTGGAAAGGCGCTTGGCCGCCTCCGCCAGCACGGCGGCCAAGCGCCGGTCCTCCGGCCCGAGCCTGTCGACCATGGCCCCGACCAGGCGGCCCTGGAAGCTGGTCATGGCCGCCACGCTGGCCACGACGTGCAGCAGCAGGGCCAGCGCCCCGACCGCAGCGTTCCACCTCCGCGCGCGCCAGAACAGCAGCATGGCGCTGGCGGCCCCCACCATGCCGGCGGCGGCAAGGCCGGGATCCTCCGCCCCGAGGTGCAGGTCGACGGCCAAGCCCGCCAGCATCAGACCGGTCGCCACCATGGCGTACGTCCGCCCCGCGCCGGTCGGTCGGTCGCGGCGCAGGAAGATGCCCGCGGCGACCAGGCCCAGGGCGACGCCGGACAAGGCGCGTCCGAACCGTTCCAGCGCGTGGATGTCGGCGGCGGTCGCGGCCATGGCCGCCGCGTCCAGCAGCCGGGCCGAAAAGGACAGCTCGAAGACCAAGTAGACGAGGGTCAGCCAGATCAGGGGCGAGGCCGCGACCCGCAGGGCGCGCGGCATCTTCACTTGCCCTTCCCGGTGGGGATGTTCTCCACCGGCACCGCCTTGCCCTCCTCCTTGACCTTAACATCGGTCGGCACCTTGATACCGTTGAAGGCGGGCTTGGGCTTCGAAGGCGGCTTGTCCCCTCCGGCCAGGACGTGCTTGACCCTCGCCTCGACCTCGGCCATCTCCATCGCCTGGGCGTGGTCACGCCGCCGGTAGTCGTCGATCGTGTGCTCGAAGCGCAGCACCCTGCCTTCGTGGCCCCAGATGGCGACCCGCATGAGCACATCGCTGAACCGCTTGTAACGGTCAAGCGTGTGCGGCCCGCCGAAGTTCCCGCCCTCGCCGCAGGTTTCGGCGTAGCCGTCCCGCGTGGTCGGGCAGGCTGCGACCTTCCCGTCCAGGAACCGGTACCAGAAGACGTCGGGGTAGGCCCTGTCGGTCGGGACGAACTTATTGCTGGGCATGCCCCAGGTCTTCACCATGAAGTCGCCAGCGGCCTTGACGTCCCAGTTCAGCCGCGTCGGGTTGGTGGACCAGTCCAGCGACCAGGTGACGCCCACGAGCTGGTTGCCGGAGATGGTCGACGTGAATTCAGCCACGACCTCCTCGGCCGGCACCGCCCCGGGCTTGTGGAAGATCACCTCTGACACGAAGCCGGGGGTGCGCCAGACCGCGACCCCATCCTGCTTCCAGCTCATCTCCTTCTCGTCCCTGTCTTTCTCCACGAAGCCCATCGGCGTGAGGATGTCGCGTGCCTGTGCCGGCGTCACGCCCGGCACCAGGCCCATGGATTCGATGCGCCGCCCGTCGATGACCGCGGTGTACGGCATGGGGGCCTGGGCATCGGTCGCCCGAACGGGCGGTGCGGCCGGCAGCGCCAGGGCCGCGGCCAGGGCCATGGTCGCGACCCTTCGGGCGATACTTTTCCATGGCTTCGCCCCAGGAGTGCTACGGCAAGCCGGCAGCGCCTGCAGATCGACGGTCGACAGATCGTAAGTGGCGGCCTGGGGATAAGCGTCGGGACGAGCGGCACAGCAGGGGCAGCCGGCAGCGAAATCATCAATCAAAAGTGATCGGGACAAATCCATGATCAGGTTTCCAAATGCGTCATACTGGCTCTTCTTCAGAGCCTGCAGAGGGAAAGCATGCACGATTCGCATCGCCATGCGGCATGGATAACAAAATACCGCATGAGGCGCGGTTTAATCAATCTCGTTTCCCGAACATCATGCGGATATGGACGTTCGTACCCGTGTGGCAATGCGGATTAAAGCCCTCCGCAAGCAACGAGGCCTCAGTCAAGAGGCCCTGGCGGAGCTTATCGACCGGTCTTCCGACGCGATTTCCAATATGGAGCGCGGAATTTCCATCCCGGGCTACGATACCCTCGATTTGCTGGCAAAAGGGTTGGGAGTGTCCCTGGCGGATTTCTTCATGGAGGAAGGAACCGACAATCCACAGCGCACCAAAATTCTGGCGCGCCTAAATGGCGCAGCACGTCAACTCGACGACAGCATGCTGGCAAAGGCGGCGGCGATTGTGGAGCTTCTCGCCGCTGGCCCGGAAGCCGAAGCTTCGTAAGACTTCAGTTGTCTGCTGAGCAGGAAACGGTCACGTCTTGCTCTTGGCGAGTTCCTTGAGCATCTGGGCTACCAACGCCGGAATCGGAACCTCGCCGCTTTCATAGCGGGCGATCTGCCGGACGCGCCGACCGAGATCCTGTGCCAGGTCTTCCTGGGTCCTGCCCAGACTCTTCCTTAATGAGATAAATTCATCCGGGGACATGGCACCCGGCACCTTCGTGGTCAGCACATTATAAGCAGCCACAATCCGCGCGCGGGACATATCGGAAAGCTGATCGTCGCTCAGCGTTTCCTTCAATAATTGCGCCGCTTCTACAATTCCATCCCGCTTAGGCCGCGCCATCTGCTCCCCCCACACATCCAACCATCGCGCACCTTACTCAAATTATGGGCGCACGCAAGGAAAGGCCTTGACGCATTAAATGACATGTCCTATAAAAAGACATGCCCAATAAATGAAAAGGACTGACCATGTTGCCCAGTGCCCCCCAACCGCTCCCTCCCGCCGTCATGAGTATGATGGACAAAACCATCAAACGCCTGCGCCATCTTCCCGTCCATCCGGATCCGATCGTCCCTCCGTCATATCTGCGCCCCTATGGCGTCATCACCAGCGCGGTTCGGTCCGATGGCCAGTTGGTGGAAACGGCGCTCTCCTCGGCGCTGCAGGAAGTCCCGCACCTCAAGGTGATCCGGACCCCGTCAATCTTCATCCCTGCCGAGGTCGACCAGTACGTTAGCGGCGCCGCCAGCCGCGCGGCATTGCTCGCGTCCGATCTGCATTACAGCGACGGTGTCGGACGCAAGGTTTCGCCTGACGCCGTCATCATCGATAGCGAGCGTGGGGCTATCGACTTCCTGGAAGTCAAAAGGGGCCTGAGCAAGACTGATGCAGGAAAGACTAGGCAGACGGTCCGCGACCTCCAATGCCTGCGGCTGGTCGGTAAGAGCTACGCCCGCAGCAAGCTGGGGGTGCAGATCAACGAGACCACGGCGGCCGTGTGCGCGATCCATGGGGCGTCGGCAGTCCCGCCGGATCTGCTGGTCACGCTCCGGGAGCTGGAACTGCGCTACGGCGCCGATCTGATCAGCATCGTCGAGCGCACGTACAAGGAGTTCGGCCGGCGTTTGGACGAACTGCTGTTCGAGCAGACGCTGGAGGCCGATATGGCCACCCTGCTGGGTCTGGCCAAAGCCTGATCGTCCCAGTCGCACATATATATAGAGAGTACCTGCTGGGATCGAAGACACATCCGAGCCGCTGACCTGATCCCTTCGCTGCCACCATGTTGGCCTGGATCACCGTCATGCCGCGCTCCGCGTCAACTTCTTGCGATCCCGCGTTCATCCCACATTGCAGCTGCTCCAAGGTCCAGTGCCGTCCGTCGGCCGGACCGTCAGCGAACACATCTCCATGCTGCCCCGACGACGGGCGCGGCAACGGGAGGGCTGCTGGCTGCGATGTCCCCTTTTTGAATGCTTCCGATCAGTCCTGCCCACGGCGGGGCCGTCTCCTATCCACAGCAGGAACCATGATGAAGAGCGATCCGAAATCCATCCCAGTTTCTCTCGGCGCCCTCCACCGAGTCCAACAGGCGCAGATGGAGGCCATCATCGACGCCACCGACGCGCAGCAGCCCGGAACGCCTGCCTTCAGGTCGCCCGATGAGGCCGCCGCCTGGGTGATGCTCGACCGCGCCCTGGCCGCAGCGCCGGCCTTCACCCAGGCACTTGACCGGGGCGGCATGACCCTGGTCATCGAGGTCCCTGGTCCGGAATGGATGAGTCCCATCCGGCGGGTTCTCGCAGCTCATCTCGATGACCCAGGCCATCGCGATGAAAAATATTCAGTCGATGAACTGCTTGCTGCGCTGGGCAGAGACGACGAACCCGAGGAACCGACGCCCCAACCCGCTCGCCCGCTGTGGATCTGGCTTCCATGCGACAAGGACACCGTCCGGACGCAAAGCGCCGATCTGGAACAGGCCGTGACTGCCCTGACCAACGGGAACGGAGCCTTGGTGATTACCGCCAACGCCGCCTATGTACCGGCCAGCCTTCTGGTCATTGCCGACCACCGGCTGGTGGTTGATCGCCTGGATGGGGCGGCCCTGTCACTGGCGGCCCAGGTTCTGGGGTTTGACCGCCCGAAGCAGACACTGCCGGATATTCTGAGCAAGCTCCTCAGCCCGATGGATCTGCGCCTTGCACGCCGCCCAGACGAAGATGGCGACGGCTGGATCGGAAGGCTGCGCACCATCGGCGGGGCAAGAATGCAGGAAGGCCGCGACGACGGTCCGATGCTGCACGACATGCATGGAATGGACAAGGCGAAGGAATGGGGGCTGGACCTTATCCAGGACCTGCAGGACTTCACCGCTGGCCAACTCGGCTGGCATGAGGTTGATCGTGGTTGCCTGCTCTACGGTCCGCCGGGTACCGGAAAGTCGAGCTATGCACGAGCGCTGGCGCGCACGGCAGGACTGCCCCTGATCACGGGGTCGCATGGACAGTGGCAGGCTGCCGGACATCAGGGGCAGATGTTGCACGCCATGCGGAACACGTTCGAGCAGGCGCGCGCGGCAGCGCCGTGCATCCTGTTCGTCGACGAGATCGACAGCTTTCCGGACCGGGCTTCCCTTGTCGGACGCAACCGCGATTACACATTGCAGATCGTCAACGCCCTCCTGGAACTGCTGGACGGGGCGATGAACCGGCCTGGCGTCGTGGTCCTGGCCGCGGCCAACGCGCTCAACCTGGACCCGGCACTGCTCCGCCCGGGAAGGTTGGACCGGGTCATCCCGGTGCCGCTGCCTGACGAAACCGCCTTGGTTGGTATCTTGCGCTTCCACCTCGGCCCCGACCATCTCGAAGATGTCGATCTTTCCCCGCTCGTTGCCGGGCTGACGGCGTCGGGCGCCGATTGTGAATTCTGGGCCCGGTGCGCCAAGCGCCTGGCACGCCGGGAAAGGCGTCCCATGTCCATCCAGGACTTGGCCACCCAGATCCCGCGCCCGCCCGAGCTTCCTACCGACATCGCCCGTCGCATCGCTACCCATGAAGCTGGCCACGCGGCCCTGGCTGCGATCGAAATGCCCGGGCATATCCAGCATGTGCTGATGCGGGGTATGGATGCCGGTATGAGTTTCACTCCTAGCCGGATCTGTACGCAGGAGGAAATCCGGATCCATATCCGGGTTCTGCTGGCTGGGCAGGCAGCGGAGGAACTGCTGCTGGGCGCTATCAGCACTGGCTCCGGCGGCCCGCGAGACAGTGACTTGGCGCAGGCCACGGCTATGGCCACGTCTATGCTGGTGTCATTCGGCTTCGGTGAAACTCTCTTCTGGGCCGGCGAGGTCGACAGCAGCAACGTGCCGGCCTATTTGGCCACGGACGCCAACCTCGCGGGCAAGGTCGACTGGATCCTCAAGGCTGAACACGAGAAGGCTCTCACCCTTCTTCGCAGCAATATTGCCATCATCGAAAGGATCGCTGATTTGCTGCTGGAACGCGGCGCCCTCGACGGTCGTGAGGTCGAGCAGATCGTCAGCGAGATGGCGATGGGTAACCGCGCGATCGTGTGAACGCTATCAGCACGTTGGAATTAGCGGCCTTTTGGTAAGCGTCAGCCGTTGGCCGTCTTGCGGCACGGCTGATAACTGAGATTCTGCTGCCCCCTGATTTGGTGGTGGCGGATGGTTGGAATTTTGGAGATGGACGGTCTTGGGAGTGCTCATAAGAGCAGTCGCAAGGGAGGCGAGGTTCTGGTTGGTCCAGAGCGCCGGCGGCGATGGAGTGTTGAGGAGAAGCTGGGCATTCTGGCGGAAGCGATGGCACCGGGGCCCTGGTGTCGGCCGTGTGCCGACGGCATGGCGTTGGCAGCGGGCAATTCTACACATGGCGGGGCCAGTTGCGCCGCGTTGAGTTGACGGGGTTTGCGCCCGTGGTTGTGGAGCAGGAGGCCCTTGCCTTGCCGCAGCCAGCATCGGCGCCGTCGGAGGCACCACCCTGTCCGTCCCCAGCGGTGCCAGCAGCGGATACTGGGGGCGCGGGGTTGATTGAGCTTGTGCTGCCATCGGATGTCGTGGTGCGGCTGCGCGGTGCTGTCGATCTGTCGCTGCTGGGTGGTGTGCTGACGGTGCTGGAGCGATGATCGGCCCTTCCGGCCCGGTGCGGGTCTATCTGGCGTGCGGTGTGACGGACATGCGCAAGGGGATGGACGGCTTGGCGGCCCAGGTACAGACGATGCTGCGGCTGGATCCGCATGGTGGGGCGATCTATGCGTTCCGGGGGCGCAGTGGCGACCGGGTGAAGCTTCTGTGGTGGGATGGCCAGGGTCTGTGTCTGTTTGCCAAACGGCTGGAGGAGGGCCGGTTTGTCTGGCCGCGGGCGGCGGACGGGACGGTATCGCTGACCCTGGCCCAGTTATCGATGCTGCTGGAGGGGATCGACTGGCGCAACCCGCTGCGGAGCTGGTCGCCCGAGGCGGCGTGCTGAAGGCCGTGGCGATGTGACTCAGGGTGGATGGGTCCGGCGGGATGCCGGGTGACCGGCGCTTTGGTATACTGCGCGGATGATGCAGGACAGCGCCCAGGAGATTGCCCGGCTGCGGGCAGCATTGGCGGAGCGAGAGGCGGAACTGGCCTCCGCACGGGCGGAATTGACGGGTGCCAAGCTGCTGATCGAGCGGTATCGGCTCGAACTGGCCGCGTTGCGCCGCCAGCGGTTTGGTGCCTCATCGGAGAAGCTGGACGGTCGGATCGCGCAGCTGGAACTGCTGCTGGAGGATTTGGAGGAAGGCGAGGCTGCGGCCCCGGTGCGGGTTGAAGCGAACAAGCCCCGCCCGGAACGGTCGCGGATACAGCCGGTGCGCCAGCCATTGCCGCCGCATCTGCCGCGTGAGGATGTGGTGCATGCGCCGGGCGATGTCTGCCCTGGCTGCGGCGGGCAGCATTTCTCGCCCCTGGGCGAGGATGTGACCGAAATTCTGGAGAAGGTCCCGGCGCAGCTGAAGGTGATCCGGCATGTACGGCCGAAACAGTCCTGCCGTGCCTGTTCCACCATTATGCAGGCCCCGTCGCCCGATCTGCCGATCACGCGCGGCCGGCCGGGTCCGGGGCTGATTGCCCAGGTGGTGGTGGGCAAATATCTGGATGCTCTGCCGTTCTACCGGCAATCGGCGATGCTGGCCCGTGAGGGCATTGAGATCGAGCGCGCCACCCTGGCCGACTGGGTTGGGCACGCGGCCTGGTGGGTGGCACCGCTGGCCGAGCGCATCGGTGCCTATGTGCGGGGTGCCCCTGTCATCCATACTGACGACACGCCGGTGGCGATGCTGGCACCAGGACAGGGGCGTACCCGGACGGGTCGGCTCTGGACCTATCTGGTGGATGAGCGGTCCTGGTGCGGGGATCGGGCACCGGCGGCCTGGTACCGGTTCAGCCCTGACCGCAAGGGCGAACGGCCGCGCGAACATCTGGCCGATTACAAGGGGGTAATCCAGGCCGACGCGTTCAGCGGCTATATTGCCCTGACCCGCGCGCCGCCTGATCCGGGGGACGGGTCGGGCGACCGGGTGCCCGTCATCCGGCATGCGGCCTGCTGGGCCCATGCGCGCCGCAAATTCCACGAATTGTTCGAGGCGACGGGCTCCCCGGTCGCGGGCGAGGCGCTGGCGCGGATCGCCGCCCTCTATGCCATTGAGGCGGAGATCACCGGACAGAAGGCCGAGCAGCGCCGCGACACCCGCCAACGCCTTGCCGTGCCGCTGCTGGCCGACCTGAAATCGTGGCTGGAAAACCAGGCCGGGCGCCTGTCGGCAAAGACCGCCCTGGCCAAGGTCATCCAGTATGCGCTCGGTCGCTGGACGGCGCTGCTGCTCTATACCGGGGATGGCCGGATAGGCATCGACAACAACCCGGCCGAACGCAGCCTGCGCACCATTGCTCTGACGCGGAAGAGTTTTCTGTTCCTGGGCTCGGAGGCCGGCGGCAAGCGGGCGGCCGATCTTTACACCGTGCTGGAGACGGCCCGGCTCAACGGGCTGAACCCGGAGGCCTGGCTGGCTGATGCCATCGACCGCATGGCCAAGGGTCACCCGATCAACCGCCTGGACGAACTTCTCCCCTGGAACTGGCAGGATCCGCCGCTACAATTGCCGGCATGAGCCAGGCCGACCCATCCCCCGGTGCCACATCCTTCCACGAGATCGCCACCCTGCGTATCGAGTTGAAGGACAGTGATCCCCTGATCTGGCGTGAACTGGAGGTGCCCACCTCCGTCGCGTTGAAGGTGCTGCACGACATCGTCCAGGTCGCCATGGGCTGGTTCGATTATCATCTTTGGGAATTCATCCTGGACGACCGGCGCTATGGCCTGCCATCCGACGAGGATTGGGGAACCGGTCCCCTCTACGACGCCACCAAGATCCGCCTGAGCGATATCCTGAAACCCCGCCGCACCCGCATCGATTACCTCTATGATTTTGGGACAATTGGGAACACCGGCTGATCATCACCCGCATCCGCCAGGGCGATCCCGGCCTGGGATATCCCCGCTATCTCGGCGGTGAGCGCAATGCGCCGCTAGAGGATTGCGGCGGCATCCCGGGGTTCTACAACATGCTCGTTATCCTGGCCGACACAGACCATCCCGATCATGTCGAAATCGCCGAATGGCTCGAGGAGTATGATCCCAACACTATCGATGAAATCCCGATGCAATACGCCCAGCCGCATCGCAAACCGCAGAAACACTGCCGCCAAACGCCTCAAAAACAAAAAAGACGCGGGGAAAAGCTGACGCTTACGCCTTTTGTGACAATCCGTAACAAACAGGATGGTTGGGCCGCCTCCTTTGCCCTGCGTATCCATGTGGGCATGAACCACCAACCCGGATTATGCATCAGGGCTGTCCTGACGGTTGGCGAGTGTAGCACAAGCCGTTGATTAGGTTTAGGATTCGGTCGCCAAACAGACATCCGCCCGATCCAAGGACGCTATACCCGCAATGCGAGAGAGTACGTCGTTGCTGCCCGGCCTGTCATCCGATTCGGGCAAGTGCGTGGAGGCCGGTTTCCATGGGGCAACCTGTCGTCCGATGTCGGTGTGCTGGCACTGCGGGAGATCGATATGCGGCTCCAGGTGGCGGAACGGTTGACCACCTGCATCGTCGATACCCGTCTGCCCTCAGCCCTAGCGGGTCTGGCACAGTCTGGCCGACATCATCCGTTTCCGCCAGCTAGAGCGTCGCGCTGTAAGTCGGAATCTGGAGGGTTCTGTGAGGTCCCGTGCGCCTGGATTGGCGCATCTCAGTCG
>NZ_JBMDKJ010000055.1:0-17587 GCF_057809655.1 Niveispirillum sp. FG148 | reverse complement strand
GAGCACAACCTTGCCAAGGTTGGGGTCGAGGGTTCGAATCCCTTCGCCCGCTCCAGTTCAGGTAAGCTTCCGGCGAAAGTCGGATGCATGACAGGGTGGCGATAAGCCGCCCTTTTTCATTTCCGGCTTTTCATTTCCGGCGTTCCCGGCACCGCCGCCCATCGCGGTGGGCAATGCCCCGTTGGTTTTGCCGGGGGATTGGTTTACCTTTCCCAGGGTTCTGGGCGACCTGTTGCAAACCGGGGCATTTAATGTTCGCCATCATCGGCCTTGTCGGCGTGTTCTTCTGCGTGTTCGGCGGTTACGTCATTTTCGGCGGCAAGATGGCCATCATCATCGAGGCCCTGCCCAAGGAAGTGATGATCATCGGCGGATCGGGTCTCTCCTCCTTCCTGGTCACCAACAGCCCGCACACGATCAAGGCCTCGGGATCGGACATCAAGAAGATCTTCGCCGGCTCGAAATTCCATAAGAAGGAATATATCGAGCTGCTTTCCCTGCTCTATCAGATCTTGAAGACCATGAAGAGCAAGGGTGTGCTGGCCATCGAGCAGCACATCGAAAAGCCCATGGAAAGCAACATCTTCAACGCCTATCCGGCCGTGATGAAAAGCACCACGACCGTCAAGTTCATCTCCGACTACCTGCGCATGTTCTCCATCGGTGTCGATAACCCGATCGAGATGGAGACATTGATGGAGCAGGAAATCGACAAGATGAAGCACGAGGACCAGCATTCCTCGCACGCCATCCAGGGTCTGGCCGACGCGCTGCCAGCGCTGGGTATCGTGGCCGCCGTGCTGGGCGTGATCAAGACCATGGCGTCGATCACGGAGCCGCCGGAAGTGCTGGGCAAGCTGATCGGCGGCGCGCTGGTCGGCACCTTCATGGGTATCTTCCTGGCCTATTGTCTGGCCGCCCCGATCGCGGGGCGTCTGAAAGGCATCGCGGAGGAAGACAGCCAGTTCTTCGGCGTGATCAAGACGGCCATCGTGGCCCATCTGGGCGGATATGCCCCGCAGGTGTCGATCGAGGCGGCCCGAAAAAAGGTGCCGACGGAATACATGCCCGACTTCAACGAATTGGAAGAGATCCTGTCCCAGATCAGCTGAGGACGGAACGGCAGCCAGAAAGGCCCGGCACCCCAGCGGTGGCCGGGCCTTTTGCCTTCCAGGCCCCATATTGAGGGTGCCAACCCGGCGGCCACCCAAAAATTGGAACGCGCGTTTAATTCGGCACTGGAAACCGGTGCGGGAAAACCCCAAGCTAAGGAAAACCAGAACAGCACCGTGCGGGAGGATGCCAAGAATGCTTGCTGGATTGATGATGGACCGGCCGTTGCTGACCACGGGCCTGCTGCGCCATGCGGCGTTGAATTACGGTGACCAGGTCATCACCTCGCGCTTCGCGACCGAATCGCCGCATCATTATACCTGGAGGGATGCCTGGCACCGGGTCGCCCGTCTGGCGCATGCACTGGCGGCCCTGGGTGTGCGGGACGGCGACCGTGTCGGCACCCTGGCCTGGAACGACCACCGGCATCTGGAGCTTTATTATGCTCTGCCGGGCATGGGGGCCGTCTGCCATACGGTCAATCCGCGGCTGTTCCCCGAACAGATCACCTACATCATCAACCATGCCGAGGATCGCTGGCTGTTCGTCGACCCGATGTTCGTGCCGCTGATCGAGAAGCTGTGGCCGGCCTTGCAGGGGGTGGAGGGCGTCGTGGTGATGACCCGGCCCGACCTGATGCCCAGCGCGCCCGGCATTCCCACCCTGCTCTGCTATGAAACGCTGCTGGCGGATCAGCCCGACGAATATCCCTGGCGGGAATTCGACGAAAACACCGCCTGCGGCCTGTGCTACACGTCCGGCACGACGGGCAACCCCAAGGGTGTCCTCTACAGCCACCGGTCCAGCGTGCTGCACGCCTTTGGTGTCGGCACGGCGCCGGGCATGAACCTGCGCACCACTTCCTCCATCCTGGTGGTGGTGCCGCTGTTCCATGCCAATGCCTGGGGCTATCCCTATGCCGCCGCCATCCTGGGGGCCAAGCTGGTGCTGCCCGGCCCGCGCCTGGACGGCAAAAGCGTCTATGAGCTGATGGAACAGGAACAGGTCACCGTCTCCAGCGGTGTGCCCACGGTCTGGCTGGGTCTGCTGGCGCATCTGCGGGCCACCGGGGCGAAGTTCACCACCCTGACCTCCGTGACGGTCGGCGGTTCGGCCCTGCCCCGCGCCATGCTGGAGGAGTTCGAGCTGACCCACGGCGTTGCCTGCATCCAGGGCTGGGGCATGACCGAGATGTCGCCGGTGGGCTGCATCGGGTCCCTGTCGCCGGCGGAAGCGCGCCTGCCGATCGAACAGCAGCACGACGCCAAGATGCGTGCGGGCCGGCCGCTCTATGGGGTGGAACTGCGCGTCATCGGCCCGGATGGCCAGGACCAGCCGCGCGATGGCAGTTCCTATGGCGAACTGGTGGTGCGCGGCCCCTGGATCACCAGGGGCTATTACAATGACCAGAAGGCGAACGAGAATGCCTTCACGCCCGACGGCTGGTTCAAGACCGGCGACGTGGCCGTCATCAGCCCCGACGGGGCGATGAGCATCGTCGACCGCGCCAAGGACGTGATCAAGTCGGGCGGTGAATGGATCAGTTCCATCGACCTGGAAAACGCCGCCATGAGCCACCCGTCGGTGCAGGAGGCAGCGGTGGTTGGTGTACCCCACCCCAAATGGGTGGAACGGCCACTGCTGGTCATCGTTCCCCGTGCCGGGCAGACGCCGGACAAGGCGGCGCTGATGCGCCATCTGGAAGGCGAGGTGGCGAAATGGTGGCTGCCCGATGATATCGTCTTCGTCGATGAACTGCCGCACACCGCCACGGGCAAGATCCTGAAGGTCGAACTGCGCAAACGCTTCATGTCCCACCCCCTGCCGGGGGCCGCGGCGGAGTGAGGCGGCCGGCCGGGCGGGCACCCGCCCGGCCACGAAAGTGGTACGCCGTGTGAAGCACTTCATACGGGTAATGACCTATTGGGCGGTTAGGGTTGGCGACCCTGCAACCAATGATGACCGCCCGCCATGAGCGACGATGCCATCCAGGCCCTGATCTCCCGCCTGTCCGATCTGCAGGCGCGCATTGCCCAGCCGGGAGACCGCAGCATGGTGCGGCAGATGGTGATGGCGGACGCCCATCACATGCTGGCCGACATTCCCGCATCCGCCCGGTCCATGATGGTGTCCTTGCAGGTGGAAGGGCGGATGAACGCCCTGCGTCAGGGGCATCCCGACGCCGTCACCCTGCTGCTGGGCCTGGATGCCCGGACGGTCGGCATGTTGACGCTGGACTGGACGTGCCCGCACGCCGTCGCCCTGCTGGACATGATGATCCTTCCCGGCCTGCGCGACCGGGGGTACGGGACCGCCGTCCTGACGGCACTGTGCGCGGTCGCCGACGACCATGCCCGCCCCATGGAGACCAGCCTGTTCTATGACAACCCGGCCCGGCATCTGTTGCAGCGCGCAGGTTTTGTCCTGACACAGGACCGGGGAACGGAAATCACCATGCAGCGGCCGCCCCGCTGACCGCCGCCGGAAATGGCGGGTTTCGGGGCCTTTCGCACCGACCGTCATCCGGCCATGGCTGGTCTGCCCGAAATGCGGATTGACGTTGCGGCCGCGAAGGCCCAATTAGCCGCCCATGCATGATATGACGTAACCCGCCCCCCGATCCCATCCGGACCTACCGGGGGTGCCAAGACCGACCCTGCCCGCCAGACGGGTACGGCGGCCATCCAAGGCTATCAGCCCCCCTGGAACGGACCGGGCCCTGATCGGGACCGCGCGCCGCTTTCGGCATGCCCATTTTCAACCACCACGGCCCGGCCGCGGTGGCAATCCGTCGACCGACCGTCCGGCCCTGGGCCGCTTGTGTCCCGCCGACGGACCAACCAGAAGGAGACGTGACCTTGACCGAACAACTGCTCGCCGGAAAGAACATCGCCATTCTCGTGGCCAACGGCTTCGAGGAAGTGGAGATGACCGAGCCGCAGCGCGCCCTGCTGAAGGCTGGCGCCAAGCCGAAGGTGATTTCGCCCGAACAGGGCCTGGTCAATGGCTGGCACGGCGCCGCCTGGGGCCATTATTTCCCGACCGACCGCCATGTCGGTGAAGTGCTGGCGGCCGATTTCGACCTGCTGGTCCTGCCGGGCGGCGACCGTTCGGTGGCCAAGCTGGCCCTCAACCCGCACACCCGCCGCATCATCAGCAGCTTCGTTGACAGCGGCAAGGGCATTGTCGCCTTCGGCAAGGGCGTGGAACTGCTGGCCCTGGCCGAGCGTATCAAGGGCCGCACCGTCACGGGTGCCGACAGCGCCCGCGCCGCCCTGGAAGCCGCCGGCGCCAAGTGGTCGGAAGACGCCATCGTGCAGGACCGCGTGCTGCTGACCGCACAGAGCAACGAGAGCATGGCCGAACTGATCGACGCCATGCTGCGCAATTTCGAGACGGCCCTGGAACTGCGCAAGCAGGCCGCCTGATCCACGCGACATTCGCTGCTGGTTGGAAAAAAAGGGTGCGGGAGCCACGGGTTCCCGCACCCTTTTTGTTTGGCAAAACAACCAGCGCGCCAAAAGAAAAGCCGCCGGGGCGAACCCAGGCGGCTTTCCTTAATGACCGCTTCCCGATCGGGAACGGTGATCGGGCTGAAATCAGCCGACGATCTCCGTACCGGCGAAGAAGTAGGCGATCTCGATCTTGGCGTTGTCCAGGCTGTCGGAGCCGTGGACGGAGTTCGCCTCGATGCTCTCGGCGAAGTCCTTGCGGATCGTGCCGGCAGCGGCATTGGCCGGGTTGGTGGCGCCCATGATCTCGCGGTTGCGAGCCACGGCGTTCTCACCTTCCAGGACCTGCACAACCACCGGGCCGGAGATCATGAAGGAAACCAGCTCGCCGAAGAACGGACGTTCACGGTGAACGTCGTAGAACTGCTCGGCCTGCTGCTTCGACAGCCACAGGCGCTTCTGCGCAACGATGCGCAGGCCGGCTTCTTCAAAGCGAGCGTTGATCTTGCCGGTCAGGTTGCGGCGGGTCGCGTCGGGCTTGACGATCGACAGCGTCCGTTCGACAGCCATGGGTATCTCCATAAGACATAGCTTGTGATTGCGGGGCTTATACAGGGGGTGTTTCCGCGCCGCAACGCCGATTCCGTCGCCCCACGCATGCGTCCCGCTTCTGCGGCCCCCCGCTTTATGGTAAGGGGCGGGCATCATGCTGCAGATCACCGACCTCACCTATCGCATCGCGGGCCGTCTTTTGCTGGATCAGGCCTCCGTCACCATTCCGGCCGGACACCGCGTCGCGCTTGTCGGGCGCAACGGCACGGGCAAATCCACCCTGCTGCGCCTGATTGCCGGCGAACTGCATCAGGATGCCGGCTCCATCAGCCTGCCCAACGGGTTGAAGATGGGCTGGGTGAAGCAGGAGGCGCCGGGTAGCGAGACCAGCCTGATCGACGCCGTGCTAGCCGCCGATACCGAGCGCACGGTCCTGCTGGCCGAGGCTGAGACGGCGACCGATCCGCTGCGCATCGCCGAAATCCATCACCGGCTGGCCGATATCCAGGCCCATTCGGCCGAAGCGCGCGCCGCCCGCATCCTGTCCGGCCTGGGCTTCGATGCCGAGGCGCAGCGCCGGCCGTGCAGTGATTTCTCCGGCGGCTGGCGCATGCGCGTGGCCCTGGCCGGTGTGCTGTTCGCGGAACCCGACCTGCTGCTGCTGGACGAACCGACCAATCACCTGGACCTGGAAGCCACGCTGTGGCTGGAGGAATACTTACGCAACTACCCGCACACGATGCTGATCGTGTCACATGACCGCGGCCTGCTGAACCGCGTGCCGACCAGCATCGTGCATCTGGACCAGTTGAAGCTGACGGCCTATGGCGGCAATTACGACCAGTTCGTGCAGATCCGCACCATGCGGATGGAACATGCCAAGGCCCAGGCCGCCAAGCAGGACGCACAGCGGGCGCATCTTCAGGCCTTCGTCGACCGATTCCGGGCCAAGGCCAGCAAGGCCACCCAGGCCCAGTCGAAACTGAAGGCCATCGAACGGCTAGGGCCGCGCATCCAGGTCATTGACGACACGCCCGTCAATTTCAACTTCCCCTCGCCGGACGAACTGGCCCCGCCGCTGATCCGGCTGGATAATGTCTCCGTCGGCTATGGCGACCGTGTGATCCTGCGCAAGCTGGGCCTGCGCATCGACGCCGATGACCGCATCGCGCTCTTGGGCGCCAACGGCAACGGCAAATCGACCCTGGTCAAGCTGCTGGCTGGCCGTCTGGCCCCCATGGCGGGGGAGATGTTCCGCTCTTCCAAGCTGCGCGTGGGCTATTTCGCCCAGCATCAGTCGGACGAGTTGAATCTGAACTGGACAGCCTTGCAACAGATGCAGGCCGTGATGCCGACAGGCACGCTGGAAGGTCAGGCACGGTCGCATCTGGGCCGGTTCGGCTTCACCCAGCCCAAGGCCGACACCAAGATTTCCGGCCTGTCGGGCGGGGAAAAGGCCAAGCTGCTGCTGGCCATGATGACGCGCGATGCCCCGCACATCCTGATGCTGGACGAACCGACCAACCATCTGGATATCGACAGCCGCGAAGCGCTGGTGGAGGCGCTGAACGATTATGAAGGCGCCGTCATCGTCATCAGCCACGACCCGCATCTGGTCGAACTGACGGCCGACCGGCTGTGGCTGGTGAATGACGGCACCTGTCAGCCATTCGACGGCGATCTGGAGGATTACAAGCGCCTGCTGCTGGAAAAAAGCCGGGCAGAACGCGCAGCGGCGGCCGGCGTGGGCGGCAACACCACGGCCGACAAGGCCGGCGGGCGCGACGCCCGCAAGGAAGAACGCCGCGCTGCCGCCGAACTGCGCCAGCAACTGGCCCCGCTGCGCCGGCAGATCGAGGCCATCGAGAAGAAGATGGCCCAGCTTTCCAAGCGCAAGACGGAGATTGAGGGCAAGCTGGCCGACCCCAAGCTGTATGAGGGGCCGTCGGACAAGGTGACGAAATTGCAGATCGAGTTGGGCACCCTGTCCGGCGATCTGGAAGCGGCCGAACTGGAATGGCTGGACCTGTCCGAGCAGATGGAAACGGCGCTGGCGGCAGCTGGCTAAGCTGGTGCAGCGGAAACCAGATAAAGTTGCGTAGAGTCACATTGGGTCCCGGGAATCGGATGGGCCCCCGGTATGTCGTAAACCGGGGGTCATAATTTATAACCCTTGTTAGGGTGGCGACCGTCGTCGCGCGGCACATGCCGCGTTGCCAAGCCAACGGGTGTTGACGCCGGAAATTGGGGGGTGGGAAATATTGACCATCGGTCAAGATTTCCCATCGCTGATGTTGAATCAGTTATTTCAGACAAAAAGTTGATACGCGACAAAAATTATAATAAAACACAAAGCAACAATCAGTGTGACCGCACCAGATAATACAAGAATGTCATTGCATCGCGATATAAATAGCATCTTTTCCTTGGATGCCTTAATGGCGAATGGCGGTATCGTTTCCGTCATCTGAAAATATTTCGACGCCAGATCTCTGCTTCCATAAACCTGACGCTCCATCAATAACTGCGAAGAGATGCGCGCCATCAATAAAATGGCCCCAGAAATGCAGAACAGCAGCATCACAAGACCAATTAAGAACCTCGAAGACATGACATCAGAAAGTGACGGCATGTTTTTTATATAATCAAATTTCACCGGATCAGTGATAATCCCAAACAAAAACGCAAGGCACAACCCATTAATTACGAGACCAATATTTATTGCCTTTATATAAGATGCCCATAGAGCATTCAGGATCGAAGAGTAATGCCAGTCTATATTACGATACCCTTTATCACCAACCTCTCCATCAACGTCAATATCCAGCGCATCCTCCAAAACACCCTCCATCACAAAGCTGATCGATCATTGGCAATAATGAATAATACGGAAGAATACCCAATTTTTACCCGCAGACAAGCGGACAGCACCACCGCCCGGTACACCAGCAATGGCATCAGCCCGGCTATCTTTGTGCATAAATAAATATGACCGTCCGTCCGGCATGGCCCGGTGCTGACGGCCACCCTGAACATATGGCACGAAAATGTGCCAGCGATTGCTCGCTGGCAGCATGCAGCCCAGCGACGCTGAGGCTGGAAAAATACCCAAAGTCGGGAGGATTACTCCGCCGCCAGCACCCGCGGCAGCTTGAAGGTGACGTTCTCCGTCGCCGTCACCACTTCCTCCACCGTCACGGTGAAGCGCTCGCGCAAGGCGGCCAGAACCTCATCCACCAGCACTTCCGGGGCGGACGCGCCGGCCGTGATGCCCAGGCAGCGAATCTTGTCCAGCCGCGACCAGTCGATCTGGGCCGCGCGCTGTACCAGCATGGCGCGGGTGCAGCCATGGGCGCGGGCGACCTCCACCAACCGGACGGAGTTGGAGGAGTTGGGTGCGCCCAGCACCAGCAGCGCATCGGCCTTGGGCGCGATGGCTTTCACGGCCGCCTGACGGTTGGTGGTGGCATAGCAGATATCCTCCCGCTTCGGGCCGCCGATGCTGGGGAAGCGGGCGCGCAGCGCGTCCACGATCTGCACCGTGTCATCCACCGAAAGGGTGGTCTGGGTGGCGAAGGCCAGGTTCTCGGGATCGGGGACATCCAGCGTGGCCACATCCTCCACCGTTTCCACCAGCAGCACGGCACCCGGCGGCAGCTGGCCGATGGTGCCCACCACCTCCGGATGGCCGGCATGGCCGATCAGCACGATGGTGCGGCCGGCAGCGTTGTGATGTTCGGCCTCCCGATGCACCTTGGACACCAGCGGGCAGGTCGCATCCACATAGATCATGTTGCGGCGCTGCGCCTCCGCCGGAATGGACTTGGGCACGCCATGGGCGGAGAAGACGACGGGCCTGTCGTCCGGCACCTCGTCCAACTCCTTCACGAACACGGCGCCCTGCGCCTCCAGGCTTTCAACCACGAAGCGGTTATGCACGATCTCGTGCCGGACATAGACGGGGGCGCCGAACTTGCGGATGGCCGTCTCCACAATCTGGATGGCGCGGTCCACCCCGGCACAGAAGCCGCGCGGAGCGGCCAGCAGCACATGCAGCGGCGGCAGCGGGGTGGCGACGGACGGCGAATTGTTCTGGGGCATGATGCTGGGACAGTCCATGTCGATACGTGTCAGCGTGTGGGGCCCACGCTTGCGCGGCCGGATGGCCCCCTATATTGTCGCAACCCGGCGCGTCGGGAAGGTGGTCATGCTGTTGCCATGGTTGCCGTCCATTTGTCGCCCGCAAAACGGATGTGAACGGACGTTTGATGACCAGCCCTCGCACGATGATGACCCGGCCCGACCATAAACCGGTTTTGCCGGTCGGGAAAGCCGCCCGCCGCCTGTCCCTGGCCGCCCTGGCCGGCATGGGTCTGCTGGCCCTGTCGGGCTGTGCCGAAAATGACGCCATGGTCCCCGGCTGTCCCAATGTCGGCGTGCTGCGCGACGCGGGCACGGCCACGACGGAGGCGGGCGTCGCCATCCTGTCAGGCATCTATGCCAACTGCGCCTATGACGACAATGCCGTGACCATCGCCGCCAGCCTGGAGATTACGGCCCGCGGGCGTGAGGGCGGGACGGCCACGTCGATCCCCGTGACCTATTTCGTCGCCATCACCGACCCGGACCGCAAGATCATCTCCAAGAAGACCTTCACGGCCACCGTCCCGCTGTCCGGCGGCCGCGGTCAGCTGGAAGAGACGCTGCAGCAGGTCATCCCCGCGCCGAAGACCATGGATGCGCGCTGGTATGAAGTGCTGGTCGGCTTTCAGTTGACGCCGGAGGAAGTGGCCGCGAACCGGGCCAGCAACGAAGGGCGCTGACCCCCGCCCGCCTTTTGGGGTAATCTACCCGCGTTCGGCCGGCATTCCGCCGGCCGTCAGTGGAAGTCTGTGCCATGACGGACAAGCCGGTCGTTGCCGTGAAAGGCCCCCTGGTCGAAAAGCTGGAAGCGGGCAGGGAATATTGGTGGTGCCGCTGCGGGCGCAGCCAGTCCCAACCCTATTGCGATGGCAGCCACAAGGGCACGGGATTGGAACCCATGCGCTTCAAGCCGACCACGGATACGACTGTCCGCTTCTGCGGCTGCAAGCAGACGGGCAAGGCCCCATTCTGCGACGGATCGCACCTGTCGCTTTGACGGACGTGACCCGCATCACAGGAAAGTTGACACGGGCGCGCCGTCGCGTAGGTTAGCGCCCGCATAGCCGATGACCCCATGCGGGAGAGACCGGGACTTGGCCAGATGATGGCAACAGGGAACCGGCGCCGAAGGAGCAACCGCCCCCGGAAACTCTCAGGCAAAAGGACCGCGAAGGGTAGGCGCATCTGGAAAGCAGGCGGGTCCGGCGACGGACCGACAGCCCACCGACGGAGTAAGCGCACGCCGAATGGCGGCGCGAATCTCTCAGGGGCCAGGACAGAGGGGGGCAACCGCTGCGGGGACGATCCCCGTGACGGGCGAAATCTGTCCTGATGGGAGTGCCCCGCCTTGGGTGACACCAGCCTTTTGCGTACGCCGCTTTATGACCTGCATGTCGAACTGGGCGCCAGGATGGTGCCGTTCGCCGGCTATGACATGCCGGTCCAGTATCCGCTGGGCGTGCTGAAGGAACATCTGCATACCCGTGCCCGCGCCGGCCTGTTCGACGTGTCGCATATGGGGCAGGTCCGCCTGCGCGGCGCCGATATCAACGTGGTCATCGCGGCACTGGAAGCGCTGGTGCCGGGCGATATCGCCGCCCTGGCGCCGGGCCGCATCCGCTACACCATGTTCACCAATGACGCGGGCGGCATCCTGGACGACCTGATGGTGACCCAGTTCGAGGATCACCTCTATGTCGTCATCAATGCCGGCTGCAAGACCGAAGACCTGGCGCATCTGCGCGCCAACCTTCCCGCCGATGTGACCATCGATTATCTGGGCGACGATGCCGGCCTCTTGGCCCTGCAGGGCCCGGAAGCCGCATCCGTCCTGTCCCGCCTGCTGCCCGAGGCGGCAAGCATGGGCTTCATGAGCGCGCGGGCGGCTGTGATCGACGGTATTCCCGTGCAGATCAGCCGCTCCGGTTACACCGGCGAGGACGGGTATGAGATCAGCGTCGGCGCGGCCGATGCCGAAAAACTGGCCCGCCTGCTGCTGGCCCAGGACGGGGTGGAAGCCATCGGCCTGGGGGCGCGCGACTCGCTGCGCCTGGAGGCCGGCCTGTGCCTCTATGGTCATGACATCGACACCACCACCAACCCGGTGGAAGCGGCCCTGACCTGGACCATCTCCAAGCGCCGCCGCAGCGAAGGCGGCTTCCCCGGTGCCGCGGTTGTCCAGGCCCAACTGGCGGCCGGCCCCGCACGCAAGCGCGTGGGCATCCAGCCGGAAGGCAAGGCCCCGGCCCGCGAGCATACCGAAATCCAGGACCTGTCCGGCAACCGCATCGGAGAGATCACCAGCGGCGGCTTCGGCCCCACGGCCGGCGGTCCCGTCGCCATGGGCTATGTCGATGCCGGTTCGGCCGCCATCGGCACCGATGTCCAGTTGATCGTGCGCGGCAAGGCGCTGCCGGCCAAGGTGGCCGCATTGCCCTTCGCGCCGCACCGTTATTTCAAGGGCTGAGACCCTTCTCTCCCACATCCCAAAACGAAAGATCAGACCATGACCATCCGTTTCACCAAGGACCATGAGTGGATCAAGCTGGACGGCGATGTCGCCACCGTCGGCATCACCGACTATGCCCAGAACGCCCTGGGCGATGTGGTGTTTGTCGAGGTGCCGGACGCCGGCCGGGTGCTGGAACAGGGCAAGGACGCCGCCGTGGTCGAATCGGTGAAGGCCGCGTCGGAGATCTATGCCCCCGTCGACGGCACCGTGCTGGAAGGCAACGCCGCCCTGGCCGATGAGCCGGCCCTGGTCAACAGCGCCCCGGAAAGCGATGGCTGGTTCTTCAAGATGTCCATCAAGGACATGGCGCAGTTCGACGCGCTGATGGACGAATCCGCCTACAAATCCTTCACCGAGGGGCTGTGATGCGTTATCTGCCCCTGACGGATGCCGACCGCGCCGCCATGCTGTCCACAATCGGGGTGGACAATGTGGACGCCCTGTTCCGCGACGTTCCCGCCCATGCGCGCCAGCCCGACCCCATCGCGGGCCTGCCCGACCATATGGGCGAACTGGCCGTGGAACGCCATTTGTCGCGTCTGGCCGCGAAGAATGTCACGGCGTCGTCCGTGCCCTTCTTCGTCGGTGCCGGCGCCTACAAGCACCATGTGCCGGCCTCGGTCGACCAGTTGCTGCTGCGGGGCGAGTTCCTGACCAGCTACACGCCCTACCAGCCGGAAGTGACCCAGGGCACGCTGCAGTACCTGTTCGAATTCCAGACCCAGGTGGCCCTGCTGACCGGCATGGATGTGGCTAACGCCTCCATGTATGACGGCGCCACGGGCACGGCCGAGGCTGTGCTGATGGCCGCCCGCGTAACCAAGCGCAACAAGGTCATCCTGTCCGGCGGCCTGCACCCGCATTACCGGGAAGTGGTGGAAACCACCTGTGGCGTCATGGGCATGGATATCCGCGCCCAGGCCCCGGACTGGAAGAATGCCGAGGATCTGGCCGCCTTGCTGGATGGCGAGACTGCCGCAGTCGTGGTGCAGACCCCGTCCCTGTTCGGCCATCTGCGCGACTTCACCGCGCTCTGCGACGCCGCCCACGCCAAGGGCGTGCTGGTCATCGTGGTGGTGACGGAGGTTGTGTCGCTGGGCCTGCTGCCCTCGCCCGGTTCCATGGGTGCGGATATCGTGGTGTGCGAAGGCCAGTCCATCGGCAATGGCCTGAATTTCGGCGGGCCCTATGTCGGCCTGTTCGCCACGCGCGACAAGTTCGTGCGCCAGATGCCGGGTCGCCTGTGCGGTCAGACCGTGGATGCCGATGGCAAGCGCGGTTTCGTGCTGACGCTGTCGACGCGCGAACAGCATATCCGCCGCGAAAAGGCCACGTCGAACATCTGCACCAATTCCGGCCTGTGCGCGCTGGCCTTCACCATCCATCTGTCGCTCCTGGGCGAACAGGGTCTGGTGCAATTGGCCCGCATCAACCACGCCAACGCCGTGACCCTGACCGACAAGCTGTCGGGCATCAAGGGCGTGTCGGTGGTCAATGACGGGTTCTTCAACGAATTCACCGTCCGGCTGCCCAAGAACGCGGCCAAGGTCGTGGACAAGCTGGTGAAGCGCGACATCCTGGCCGGAGTGCCGGTCAGCCGCTTCTACCCGGATGTGGAAGGTCTGGAAGATCTGCTGCTGATCGCCACGACGGAGACGAACAGCGTGGAAGATATGGACGCGCTGGTGCGCGGCCTGGAGGAGGTTCTCTGATGGCCATGAACAATCAGGGTCGCGACAGCACCCCCCACGCCGTGACCGTGGCCGACGATCTGGTCACCTTCACCGGCAACAAGGCGTTGCAGCAGGAAGAAGCGCTGATCTTCGAACTGGACAATCCCGGCGCCATCGGCGTCGACCTGGATGAACCGGTGACCAGCACCCTGCGCCTGGGCGGTCTCACCGCCCGCGCCGGCGTCGGCCTGCCGTCCCTGGCAGAGCCGGACGTGGTGCGCCACTATACCCGCCTCAGCCAGAAGAACTTTGCCATCGACACGACCCTGTATCCGCTGGGGTCCTGCACGATGAAGCATAATCCGCGCCTGAACGAGAAGATGGCCCGCCTGCCGGGCTTCAGCGACATTCACCCGATGCAGCCGGTGGAAACCGTGCGGGGGGCGCTGGAACTGATCGATCAGCTGGCGCATTGGCTGAAGACGCTGACCGGCATGCCGGCCGTCGCCATGTCGCCGGGTGCCGGTGCCCATGGCGAGCTGTGCGGCCTGATGTCGATCCACGCGGCCCTGGATGCCCGTGGGGAGAGCCATCGCCGCCGCGTGCTGGTGCCGGAATCGGCCCATGGCACCAACCCGGCCACGGCTGCCTTCTGCGGCTTCACCGTCGATACCATCCCGGCCGAAGAAAATGGCCGTGTCAGTGTGGAGGCGGTGAAGGCCAAGCTGGGCGATGATGTCGCCTGCATCATGCTGACCAACCCCAACACCTGCGGCCTGTTCGAACCGCAGATCAAGGAAATCGCCGATGCGGTCCACGCGGCCGGCGGCTATTTCTATTGCGACGGGGCGAATTACAACGCCATCGTCGGCCGCGTGCGCCCAGCCGATCTGGGCGTCGATGCCATGCATATCAACCTGCACAAGACCTTCTCCACCCCGCATGGCGGCGGTGGTCCGGGCTCCGGCCCCGTGGTCCTGTCGGACGCCCTGGCGCCCTTCGCCCCCCTGCCCTTCGTGGTGCATGGCAAGGACGGCTTCACCCTGGTCGAACATGCGGCCGATGCCGGCAAGGCCCAGCCCTTTGGCCGCCTGAAGGGCTTCCACGGCCAGATGGGCATGTTCGTCCGCGCGCTCGCCTATATGCTGAGCCATGGGGCGGATGGGTTGCGTCAGGTGTCGTCGGACGCCGTGCTGAACGCCAATTACATCCTGGCCAGCCTGAAGGATGTGATGTCGGCCAGCTTTGAGGGCCCGTGCATGCACGAAGCCCTGTTTGACGACACTTTCCTGAAGGGCACGGGCGTCACGCCCTTGGACTTCGCCAAGGCGATGATCGACGAGGGCTATCACCCCATGACCATGTATTTCCCCCTGGTCGTGCATGGCGCCCTGCTGATCGAGCCGACGGAGACGGAAAGCAAGCGCACGCTGGACCTGTTCATCGCCACCATGCGGCATTTGGCGGAAAAGGCCAAGTCCGGCGACCTGGCCCATTTCCAGGCCAGCCCCCGCCTGACCCCGCGCAAGCGCCTGGACGAAACCCAGGCCGCCCGCAAGCCGGTCCTGCGCTGGGTGAAACCGGCGGCGTAAGCCACGCCGCCGGATGGCGGCGCCCGGCGTGTGAGGGCGATTGACACAAGCCCCGGTTATTGGCCGGCGGGCGCCCATTGGTTGGTGCCCGCCGGCGCCTTTGCTGTTCTGCGTTGAGGCGGCATCCCCCTTTCCCGTACAATCCCCCGGCCCCGTCCGGAGATTGTCGCCGATGCCGCCAATTTGGATCGAACGCCCCCAGGAAGCCTCCTTCCAGGAATGGTTGAAGGCTACCCAATTCAGCTATTGGCAGTTGGAGGGTGAAGGCGGGATCGGCAAGACCTCCCTGCTGGAACGGTTCCGCGACAAGGCGGCGGACGCCGGTAAAGTGGCCATCCTGATGCCGGCCGACCTCTGCATCGCCGAGGCAGGGCAGGATGGCGTCAATCTGCTGTTGAATCTGGACATTGAGAACGCGCCCGCCTTCGAGAAGGTCAAGACCATCCTGACCAATGCCCGGTCGACCCTGAAGGCCGTGCTGCAAAGTGCCGGGGAGCAGGTAACCAGCCATTGGGACGCCTTGACCGAACTGGCCCAGATGGAGGTGGGGGACGAGGGGGGCGCCATCATGAAAGGTGTGCGCGACATCGCCGGCGTCATCAAGGCCATCAAGGGCGCCGGCGACAGTGGTCAGCGCGACACTATCCTGAAATCGCCTGAGGAATCGCTGCTGAAGGCCTTGGCGGAGGATTTGAAGAAGGGCGGCGTCTGGTTGATCGACACCTGGGAAAAGGACACGAAGGACCAGATCAGCAGCAGGCTGGCCTTCCCGCAGCCCGGCCGCCTGCGCACCCCCGTGAAAGCCGAGCCGCATAAATTCACGCTGCAACAATGGCTGGACGGGGTTTCATCCTGGCTGCGGGCGCAGGGCGCCAGATGCCTGTTCGTCGTTGCGGGACGCATGGCGCCCAGGGAACTGGGCGGGGAGCGTCCGCCGGTGAAGGGCGTGCAGGCCAAGGCCAAGCCGTTGTCAGCGCCGGAGATCAGGCAATTCCTTGAACAGGGACTGCCCGACCTGGACCATGGTGCGGCCCCCCTGCCCTCCCTTGTGGACCGGACGGGCGGCCTGCCCATCCTGATGCTGTGGGTCGTCCGGCTGGTGGAGGATGAATTACGGGAGGATCCCGCCTGGACCTGGGCGAAATGGCCGACCTTGCTGCCGGCCTTTGAACAGGACGAACGCCAGGGCCTGATCCATTACGCCATCGACCGCATCGTGCAGCACCAGACGGGCATCACCGACATCTGGAAACTGGCCCTGGTCGACATCCTGAACCGGGAGATTCTGGACATCCTGTTCCCCGGCCATCAGGAGGACTTGATCGACCGCCTGGAACGCAGCGGCATCATCCACCGCCTGCGCCACGACCCGCACACCTGGACCATCCACGACACCAGCCGCGACGCGCTGGAATGCTATGCCGATCATAAGGGCCTGCTGGACCCGCTTAAGATCAGAGACATACATCAGGGGTTGGGCCGGTATTTCGATGCGAAGGCAGGGTGGCGTGACGAGATTCATTCTATTCAGTATATGTTGGGTTCACTTCCTGGAGACCCCATCAGCAATTGGCAACCAGAGGGTTTATTCCCCAACCATCAACCATGGTTGCGGCGGGCCGTGCGACAATGGGCTCTGTTTGGCACAGCGACCATGCAACCCGTCAGTGGCAAGGACGAACGGCGAAACTTCGTTCGCCGTCTGTTGGGGCTGGGCATTGGATCTACCGCGTCTCGGCGCGGACTCGCAGGGCGGTTGGCTGGTATTAGCCAAGGTCAATATGAAAAATTCATCGACCTGTTCATCAGTCGTGGCGACCTGGACCAAGGCTTCGATATGGCCGATAGTCACATTGGCGACCGCTTGGCCTCGGCGAACTCCCCAGAGGACCTGGCCGGAATTGACCTAGATTTACTTGTTGAGAAATATTCCCAATCCTATGCGGCATTGCGGGCAATGGCCTTCAATGATCATGTCGGCCAAGCCATTCGGAAGCGCTGCGTTGAGCAAATGTTAACCTTGGGCAAGGCGGGACCAGCCGACCTTGGCGAGTTAGCCCGCACCCTGTGGGATACGGCGGCCGACGCAGACGCGGCAGAGGCCCTCTACAAACGCGCCATCGACGCAGACCCAAAGCACGCAAACAACCTCGGCAACTATGCCCTCTTCATGAAGAACGTCCGGGCCGACATGGACGCGGCGGAGGCCCTCTACAAACGCGCTATCGACGCAGACCCAAAGCACGCAAACAACCTCGGCAATTATGCCCTCTTCATGCAGAACGTCCGGGCCGACATGGACGCGGCAGACGCCCTCTACAAACGCGCCATCGACGCAGACCCAAAGCACGCAGGCTCGCTCGGCAACTATGCCCTCTTCATGCAGAACGTCCGGGCGGACATGGATGCGGCGGAGGCACTCTACAAACGCGCTATCGACGCAAACCCAAAGCACGCAGGCTCGCTCGGCAACTATGCCATCTTCATGAAGAACGTCCGGGCGGACATGGATGCGGCGGAGGCACTCTACAAACGCGCCATCGACGCAGA
>NZ_JBMDKJ010000054.1:0-18460 GCF_057809655.1 Niveispirillum sp. FG148 | reverse complement strand
ACCTCCAGGTCTGACCCGGCGCCAGCGCTCCTACACCACGCACGGGGACGTGATCACCTTGACGACCAGACAAGGCTTTGCCGGGAAAGGGAGCAAAAGTTCATCTCCCTGATCGACCACCTGGCAGCCGCCCTGAGCCCGTTCATAAATGAGAGGGAGCATAGCCCAGAGGTTGCAGCGGTCACCCTGGAACGCTTAGCAGATAGCCAGTTGGTCATGCTGGAGACGTTGAAAATCCTTAACGAGGACGTGTCCACCGTGCGCTCCATCCTTGATGGAGACAGGTCGTGACAGTTGGCTTCACAACCATTCGCGATGTGCTTTATCCTGTCCGCGAGGCCAGGCAGTACTATGCGGCCCAGCTCGCGGACGTCCTGACGCCAGAAGGAGGAAGCGCCTCTTCGCTCAACCCCGCCCCTACAATCGACGAGCAACAGGATGCAAAGCACGACGACGAGGGCAACGGCGACGAAGAGCCTGGGGAGTGGTTGACCATCGGATCAGCCGTTGCGATGCCAACCGGGGCCGTGAAAGACTTGCTCCCCTTCCTTGCAACCATGGCTGGGCGATCACCGGACAACAGGTTCAAGGTTCTAAGGGCTGGGCGACCTGGCCATGTCCCCGGCGTTGATCTGACCTTTTCTCTCCCCAAGAGCTTATCGATCTACCTGGCAGCGCTTGAACAGACCGGCAACGCCCACATCGCCATGCAGATCAGGGCAGATGTCCATGCCGCCATTCGGGAGGCGCTGGAGATCGCATATAACACCGGTACCTTCGTGGCCCGCCGCGGCAGTGCGGCAAGGCACACACTAAGGTTGGAACGGGTCGATGGCATTCCGGCAACACTTTGGCATCACCGGACCGCACGCGCGAATGACAGCCCCGATGCACGCAGGGCCGACCCTCAGGAGCACTGCCATATTTACATTCCCAACCTAGCCCGGCGCAGGGATGGCACCTGGGGAGCTATCGACCGCAGGCGCATTCCTGACGACAAGATGATGATTGGCTCACTGTTCCGGGCCGCTTTAGCAGCACGGCTCTCGGCCCGCGACCTCCGCCTCCGCGCCACAGGTAAGGGACAGTTCGATCTGGCCCTGCCGATCAGCTGGATTCAGCTTTTCAGCTCCAGGCGCGCCGAAATCCAGCGCCTAATGCAAGAAGCCACAGGTGAGCAGCGCACGGACACAAATTTGGCGGCCTTAGCCACGCGCATGGCAGTGTCCTCCAGGGGCTCAAAGGAGCTTCTACCACCGCTAACCGCGTTGAAGGCCGAATGGACGCAGCGCCTAATGGGGCATGGCGTTCGATGGACGGATATCGTCCACCGCGCTGAAGCAAGCCATAAACATTCCACACCGACGATAAGCGACCTCAATGATGATAATCTGATTTCGGCAGCCTGCACCTCCATCATGACCCGCCGCCAGGTGAGGACAGCCGTTGCCGGGTTGGCCTGCAGGGATGGTTCGCTTGGCGCCCTCGACGCCATGCGCCGAGCCGACGACATCGTCCAGCGTCTGATACCCCTGGGTCGGCAGCGCGAGGCAGAGTTCTTTTGTTCGGCGGAGCTGCTGGCCCGCGAACGGCGCGTCCTTCAATGGTCACATAGCCGGCAGGAAGAGGCGCCACGTCTGACTTTGTCCGACGCGACGCAAGCCATCGGCCGAGCAAACAGGAAATTGGATGCCCGATACGGAAATGGTGCCAGATTGTCGGCGCGACAAGAAACCGACGTGACGCGGCTGTTGACGGGCGCTGGCGGCGTCAAGGTGCTACGCGGGGGAACTGCTAGTGGCAAGTCGACGGTACTGGCGGCTGTCGCGGAGGCTTTTCGCACGGCGCGCCATCTCGTCGGCTGCTTCTTACCGAACCTCAAGGCTGCAAAGCGCACCAATCAGGAAAGTGGCGAGACGGCAAGTGACATCAGCAGATTTGCCGAGGCCCTGAAGACCGGCAAGACGGTATTGGGAAATCAGCACGTTCTTATCGTGGACGACGCCCATCTGATCCCCTTGGAGCCGATGGAGCTCTTGCTGGAACATGCGCATGCTGCCGGTGCCAACGTCATCGTTGCTGGTGACGACAGGATGGTCGACGGCATCTATCAGCATGGATTGGCGTTTCGCGCGATGCTGGCGGTCGATCCTGAATTTCGGCCGCCCTTGCCCAACCAGGACATCAGCCCCGATATCCGTCTGCCGAGCCTGGAGCTTGCAGCCGGCCGGCCTGTGCAGGCGCTGCTTGGCCTCGCTGGCGCCGGACGGGTTGATTTGGTCGCCAACGCCAACGACGCATTGATGAAAGCCGCGGATTTGGTCGCGGATTGGATCATCGACGACATGGCGAATGGCAAATTACCCGCCGCCGCCTTCCGTGACAATCTGGTGATCTGCGCGACCAACGCCGAGGCCCGTGCCGTTGCCGAAGCGGTACGGAAAAACCTGCCGTTCGCCGACATGTATCCTTCCGAAGAAGTTGTCATCGCCGTTGCTGGCGGGGAGTTTGGCCCCAGCTCTCATAGAATGCGCATCCGCAAAGGCGACCGCGTCGTCATTCATGAGGCGCATGGCGATCTGGGGCTGGTCAGCGGTGATGTCCTGACCATCGAGGATGTCGACCAGGATTATAACGGTGCCCCCATCATCACGGCGACCCAGGAGCCGTACGGGCGCAAGGTCATCATCACTGGCGATGACCTCGTCGTCAAAGGCGAGCGTCGCGGGCGACGGCGGGTGCGATTGCAGCACGCTGTCGCGCGGACTGCGACCGGGGCCCGCAATCTGATGGTCGACCGGGTGGTCATCGTCGCCACCAAGCCGTTGGACCGGCAGCGTGTCCTCGCTTCTCTTGCCCACCATAGAGTGGATTGCCGTATCCTGGTTGTTCCTCAAGGGTCCGCACCCAAGGATAAGGAACGGTTCGTTCAAGCCTGGGCTGACGAGTCCGGGCTCGCTTTTCGGCCACGCTGCGTTGCCAGCCTTTTGGATCAGGAAGAGTTGGTGACCTGGATCCGGAAGGGCCTTTTCAAGGGTATAGCGGTTGGCGGGCCGGTGACGGTGAAGCACCCCGACTTGAGCAATGCCAAATCAATCCAGCAGAGCTCAGCGACCTCAGCGCTGGTCACCCAGCCGGCAACAGCGCTGAACGGGGACAGCATGTTCGCGAAGCTGCATGCCAAGATTACCGAAATCGGCCAGGCTGTCAGAAAAATCCGAGAAAACCAGACCAGGAGAGACGAACGGTTTGCTGCATTGGTCGCCGAGTTCAACGCAACCAAGGAGCGCCGTCAGGCAGCGAAAGACCAACCACAACCTAGGGCAGTATTGATGCTCGAGAGAATGCTTACAGCAGCCACGCCCGCTGCCAAGCCACCTGGGCGGGATGATGACCCTACACCGGACTGATATCCTACATCATCGGAACGAATTGTCCCTGCGCGATCCAGGACCAGAACGTCTCCGGCATGCCGCAGGTCAAGCCCGTGGCAGTGACAGCCATGAGGATCATCCGTCTTATGTCTGTGGTCGTCACCTCTTGATCAACGGCGAGGTCGAATTCATGTGTCCCGTCCGCGAATTCCCGTCGACAGCGGGCGATGCCCTGCTCGACGAGGATCAGCATGCGCGTGCTGTCGATATCGTCAACCCTATGATGTCCACCTCCGAGACCCGCAGGCCGGCACCATAGGAGACGCCGAGCGCCGCCTTGTATTTGATCCCCGGCGCTGCCTCAAACAATCGGGTGGCCTACTCGACGCTGCGCACACCCGGCAGCTTGGATTGTAGCGGGTGACGATCAGGCTGCGGGCCAGATCGGGGCGACCCAGCGTCACGCTGAAGAAAAAGCGCAGCGCCGAGGCGGCGCCATTGATGGTCGCCACGCCGATGCCACCCGCATGTGCGCGGCCAGGTTCGACAGCTCGTGAAGGCGCAGTTGGTCGTTCGGGCGCCGGCGCAGCGTCAGGGCCAGATGGGCCCGGTCAACGTAGACACCCGCCAGCGGGTGACGGCGGATGTCGGCTGCCCGAAGTCGGCGGCGTCCGCCTGCCGACGCCAGCGGCGCAGCGCGATGCCGATGGTCTGTTTGCCTTCCACCGCCAGCTGGAGGCGCCGCGACGCGGTCATGTTCAGCGCCGCGACCTCCGCCACGACGGCCCCCAGGCTGCCATGGCGCAGTGCCTCCTCGGTACAGGCCAGCACCGTCTTGTCATCGCCGGCCTCTACGTAGATGACGCGGTCGGGCGGCAGGCCGGCCTGGGCCAGCGACGGGGCGAAGAGGTCCGGCTGAGTGCATATCCAGAAGACCGGCCCCTCGGTACGGGCCGCAATGCCGGCGCTGAACAGCGCCGCTGCCGCGCCGTCGACGGTTCCCGGCCCGCCACCCGCCACCTCGTGCAAGGCACCCAGGGCCAGCCCGCCGCCCGGCAGCTTAGCGTCGAGGACGGGCAGCCCAAAAGGCAGCACGCCGCCTTCCTGGCGGGACTGGCCTTCGATCTGGGCGATTTGCGCGCGCAGGGACGCTATGGCGGACGCGTTCCGCAAGGAAGGCTACTGGAATAGGTTTGTTCCTTATATGTTCTTTTTTAGATTGGGAGAGTCAAGCGGCCTGTTTGCAGGGGGAGGGCGCGTAGGGTTGTTTGAAGGTAGGTGATCGAGAGGTGGGCAGGGCCGCGTTCGCGTAATGGCCGTCGCCACGGCGCGTGGAGCGGAAGTCAGCCGTCCCAAGCGCTTTTGCTCCCAACTGCCACCAGCGGGGAGATTTACAATCCCCGCCTGATTTGCGGCCCTCGCTTCTTTATCCCCCCGACCAGCGGGTCAAAGGGTGAAGCAGTTCACCACCCGATATTGACTCGATAGGATAACATATAAGAAGAAACACAATTATGGAGAGTCAGATGCCGCCACTAAGCCGCCGTCGCACGACTATCACCAACGATGATCCCGCGCTGGACGAAATGAGGCTGAGCCAGGCGTCTGAAATCCATAACGTCAACGTTGCCGGCAAACGGACCAGCCTTCGGCTGCGCGGAAGCGAATGGGAAAGCCTGCGCCTCATCGCCCACCGTGAGGGATGCGACCTCTCACAGGTCGTAACGGAAATCGACAAGCGCCGTGGCGACACGTCCCTCGCCGGTGCGTTGCGGCTTTTTGCGATCGCCTATTTCCGCGAACTGATGCGTCTCAAGGAAGATGTTGCAGGCGTCCGCCCGGTCCAGATCCTCCAGGCCCTGTCAGAGCCTCAGGACAATATCGGGGCGGAAGCGGTACGTGGCGACCGCGACCTGGTGCCGGCCTGAACCACGGCGATGATCAGCCCCAGTCCCAGATCATCGGCCTTGCAGGTTTGGCGGCGGAGACATGTTCCTGTATCGGAATCGGGGCGGGCCTCCGGCGCTTGACGGCGACCAGCCGGAAGGGACTGCCGACAAAGTCCTCCCCCGATATGGCATGCGGCACCACCGCGCGGCTCTCCTCGACTTCGTCCATGGCGATCTCCGTGTCATATGTGGATTATAGAACAAATAAGGAACAATTGCCAAGCGCCCGGAAAATCGCCCCCCGTGGTTGAACGGTCATGGAATAATCGGTAGCCCTGGCTCTACGCCATCGCCTGGGAGATCCGAATGCGCCGCCTGCCCGCCCTTCTCGCCGCCATCCTGGCCGCTACGTTGCCGGTCGCCGCACTGGCGAAGGACGTTAAGGTTGCCACCTGGAACATGGGTTGGCTGACACTGAGGGCCGGCGAGATCAACGGGCCGAACGCCGACCCCAAGCGGGCAATCTACCAACGCACGGACGAGGACTTCGCTAGGTTGCGCGGTTACGCGGCCAAGCTTGATGCCGACATCGTTGCCCTGCAGGAGGTCGACACCGTCGAGGCGGCCGCCAAGGTCTTCGATCCGAACGAGTACACGGTCATCCTGGGTGACGAAACGGATTTCCAGCGCGCGGGTTGGGCCATCCGCAAGTCGGTCAAGTTCACGCGCATGCCGGACCTGGCCGCGTTGGACCTGCTGGACGGCCAGCCGAGGAGCCTCCGCAAAGGCGTCGAGGTCGTGTTCCATCTGCCCGGCGGCGACCTGCGCGCACTGGCCGTCCATCTGAAAAGTGGCTGCTTCTCTCCGAAAAGCCAGAACGACGCCTGCCCGGTCATCGCCGAGCAGATGCCCATCCTGTCGAAATGGATCGACGCGCGGCAAGCCGAGGGAACATCATTGCTGGTCGCTGGGGACTTCAATCGACGGCTGCGCGACGAGGACCCGCTCTGGAAGGTGCTGGACAATGGCCCGTCGCCGCTGAAGCTGGCCACGGCGGGCAAGGCCAACCACTGCTGGGCGGGCGAGTATCCCGAGTTCATCGACCAGATCATCCTTGGCGGCCCCATCGCGCGCCGCGCCAAGGACGGTTCCTTCGGGGTCCTGGTCTATACCGAAACATCCAGGGACGATAAGAAGCGGGTCAGTGACCACTGCCCTGTTTCGATCAAGATCCGATGAAGTTTCCGCCTCGTATCTCCCGCGCAGCCAGTGCGCTGGCAATCGCGTCCATCGCCGCCTTCATCGGCGGCGTCGCTGCGCTGTTGGCATCTGCTTTTTGGATGACGTCGGTGCTTCTGCCATTGGGGATCGCCGGCATCGTTGGCGGATGGCTGCTGTTCGAACTGTCGATGCAGCGCATTGCCAGGGATAACGGCATGGATGTCGGTAGATGATGGTAGCAGCTGTCTTTCAAGGTTGGTCGGTTAATGGGGGCTCTACAGCCCCCATCTGTGCCGTGGGTTCACTGGACGACAACCCAGCCTGAATCAGCCCGCGTGAACTTCATCTGCGTCGTTCCGCCCGCGTTGTTGAGAAAAGGTCCATCAACGCGAAGCGTAACCGTACAGATGAAGACGGTGCTTCCATCGACCTTGGCGCAACTCAGCTTTTTGAATTCATGCAAGACGATCTGCTGCCCACCCCCGGCGGCTTTGGTTGCCTCATTCGCCCTGTCGAACTGGGCTTGAATGGCATTGCGCATATCATCCTCCCCCGGCTCACCGTTGCCGCACCCCGCCATCATCAGCAGCGGCACCAGGGTCAGCACCCGGCAGTATTTCAGGATATTGCTCATTTTATGTCCTTCAGTCGTGGTCAGTGGTCGAATTGAACCGGCCCCGCTTGCGTGGTCATCGCCAGGGCCGTCGGGACGTTGTGAATGCGGTGGTCGAAAGGCAGCCCTCGGCTGCAACGTCTGGGGCCTGCCTCAATCAGCCGAACGAGTGGCCGCAGGTCTTGAGGTTCTTGGCGAACTCGTCGTAAATCGTTTCCACCAAGTCCTCGTGAAGCCCGGAAACAAGGGTTTCACGGCGCGAACCGTAGACGAGGTAGATGCAATAGCCATATTGGCGCACGAAGTCCGCATTGGCGACTTGGCTGGCGTTCTGGGTACCGGCGGTAAAGGCCCCAGCCACGCCGGAACCATAGTAGACGGCCGACGGCGTCTCCTTTCTCGGCCTGGTCAAGCCCCATCCAATGGACCGGACGTGAGCAACATCGAAAAGTTTCTTTGCCTCAGGGATAGCGATCCGGTTGGCGTCGATCTCAATTCGGGTCGTTGCGATTTGCTTACCCGCCTTAAAGAGCAACCAGATAATATAGCACACGCCCACCAAAGGCATGATTGTTGAAATAAAGGCCAGACCGGAATATGGATCTGCTGCTGACGCAATAATGATCGGCAGAATGATCAGGAAAATTACGCAAAGAAAGATTTTACTCCTCCTTGTCTGCTTTACGAATACATCCATGATGATCTTGTCACCTTCCTTCGTGGTCTTGAAATCATAGATCGGCTCAGCGGCCTGCGGCGGGCGGGCGGAATCAGACATTTGATGCACATCCTTGTAATGAGGTTTCTGAGGGCTGGGTCGCGGCGGCGCACCGATCAGCCGGAATAGGTCCAGTCCAGGCCCAGGTCGCTGGTGGCGGTCAGCAGGCGGCCCTCGCTCTGGCCGTACATGAGATAATGGGTCAGGGGATTGACACCGGCGGCCTTCAGGTCGGTGTTGGCATCCAGGTAGGCGCTGACGTCCAGGTAGGCCGACGGGTCGCGGCCCTCGCGCCAGCCGTAGTTCATGAAATGGGCCCAGGCGTCCATCCCTGCCGCCTTCACGTCGGCGTTCTTGCCCAGGTAGTAGGCGCTGTCAAACAGCGGAGTCAGGGACCGCCCTTCCGCCTTGCCGTAGGCCAGGTAGTGATCATAGCCGCTCCGCAGGCCGCCGCCGGCGACTGCGGCCGCCACGTCGGGGTTGGCGGCCAGGTAGCCCACCTCGTCGTAGAGCGGGTTGGCCCGGGCGTCGATGGCGGCCCGGCCCTCGGCCTGGCCCCACTGCTGCCAGTGGGCGAAGCCGCTGGACAGCGCACCGCGGGCGACGGCGGCCGCCACGTCGGGGTTCTTGGCCAAGTAAAAGGTTTCGTCGAACCCGCCGCCGAGCTTGACGTCGGCGTTCATCCAGAGGCCGACCTTGCCCCCGTCGTTGAAGGCAAGGAATTCGGTGCCGATGTAGGTGTCGGCACCCTCCGGGCCCATGACCTTGAGGCTGCCATCCGTTTGGCGGGTGATCGTGTGGATGGCGCGCGACCCGGCCAACCCGGCGACGTCGATGCCGCTCCCGCCGTCCACGATGTTGTTGCCGCTCCCGGCGACCACCCGGTCGTTGCCGGCACCCAGGATCAGGCGGTCGTCGCCGGCCCCGCCCCAGATGCTGTCGTTGCCGGCCCCGCCGCTGATCTCGTTGTTGACGGCGTTGCCGTTGATCCGGTCGTTGCCGCTGCCGGCGCGGACATTCTCGATGGTGCCGACGATGCCGAGATTGTTTTCGCCGGTATAGAGCATCGCGGCGGTCTCGGGGCTGTGGTAGAGCGTAGCCGTGTTGACCAGCTTCTCGGCGGTCGTCACCCGCAGATTGACGCTCGACAGGCTGTTAGGGGTCATGTCGACGGCAGACCGCATGGTCGAGGCGGACAGGTCGATCGTGTCGACGCCGCCCGCGTCGTAGAGCGTCGTGCGGAAGGCCGTGTCCTGCGCCCAGGCGTAGGTATTGTTGCCGGCGTTGGTCGCGGTATTGGCCCCGTAGAGGTGCTGGATGGCCAATACGTCGAGGATCTTCAGGTTGCTGTCATCGACCATCAGGGCGCTGCCGGCGGCGGTGAAGCCATAGGTGTTCTTGCCCACGTCGTCATAGGCCATGACGGTCAGCAGCTTGACCTGGTAGTCGGCGGACAACTTGATCTGGTTGTCGAACGGATGGGAGATGCCAAGAGCGTGCCCGATCTCATGGATGACGACATGGGCAATGCCGTTGTACTCACTCGTGGTCAGCCCGTCAGTGTGCCAGCGGTCAAGTCGTTCGTTGTCGATGCGGATGTCGCCCGCAGCGGGCAAGAATGTGACAGAAATATTCGAACCGTACACAGCACCCGGATAGGCCCCAAAGCCAGCGGCGAACTTTTCGGCAGCGGAGAAGTTATCTGTGCTGAAGCTCAACGTCTTACCGATGTTCTCGGTGGTCTCGGTAAAGGCGACGTTGGCGACAGCGGCCCATTTCGCCAGCTGTTCAACGACGATCTGTTTCTCGATGGTGTTCATCGGTCGGAATCCGGAGACGGCGCTGCTGCCTGTCTGGGCGAAGCTGTATTTCAGCTCGACACCGGTGCCAACGCCGATCTCCGAGTTCAGCATTTCGAGGTAGGTGAGGCCCTTGCCCGCCGCCTGGTCGAAGTTCCAACGGGAGCCACCGGACATGGAATTGCCAGCCGCATCGGTAACGCTGCGATAGGCCAGGAGGGCCCGCAGGTCAACGCCGGACAGGTCGTAGGCAGAGACGCCGGGAATGGTCGTGGTCAGGGCGGTCGCGGCCTGGGGCTCGGGGTCGGACAGGGCCCGAGCAGCGCAGCACGGGCAGCCGCTTGGGTGGATGGATAAATGGTCAATCTCGTTGGTAGGCAAGGCTTGTACCCCTTTGCAAAAGGACAAGCGCAACCGTCCGCCGCCGGCCTGGCGCCGGGACGGTAGATACGTACAGCAAAGGTTGCACGCCCAGCCTATTCCCCCCGCCCGGGTAGCTACTCCCAGGCGTTGGTGGGGTGTTTTATTCAGCTGGCCGCCCGACATAGGGGCTGTGCCTTTGCTTCACGCGCAGTTGCGCCCCCACCTCCGGTATCTAGCCGGGTGTAGGTGGTACATAATATGCCACGGATGGGAACGCAGATGGAACAGGTTTCCATGGGGGAACGGCCTCATCCAGTCACGAGACGGCGGCGACCGCGCAAGTCTGCGATCTGTCGGCGAAGCTGGATTCTCGGCGTTTGGTGATGGCTTAGTCGTCGTCCGCGCCGGTGACGACCATCTGGAACAGCACTGGGCTGTGGTCCGAATAGACCTGGCGGAAGGCGTTATGGTCATATTCCGGCTGGGGACCGCCTGGGTACGGCCCCGTCCCGAACTGCGGCCAGCGATCCCTCATCGCATCGACCAGGCCGACCACCTTGAAGCCGAACGACTGGTCGATCTCCCGGTCGGTTACCGCAGGGCGGTAGAGGACATGGTCGTAGGGCTTGGGCCCGTTCACGTTCGTGTTGGTGGAAACGCAGGTCGAGTTCAGGGAACGGTATCCCGGGGGCATGGCTTCGGCCAGTTCCCCGCAGTCCTGGATGTTCGTGTCCCCGACGATGAGGTAGTCGCGCTCCGGCTTCCCGGCCTGGCTGTCGATCCACTTGGCGATCGAGGCGATCTCGTGCCGGCGGCGTTCTCGCCCCGCCGGGTTGGCATCTGGTTCCAGGTGGGCGGACACCAGCACGAAGTCCAGCGCTCCCGAGCAGCTTCGGAACGGGAACGCGAAGGGAACCCGCTCATAGTCGGGATGGTTCGACCGGTCGGCCGCCAGGAAACCGCCAGGCAGGTCGATCGCGGGAAGCGCCGCCTGCGGCTTGTAGAAGGCCACCCACCATTCGGTGGCATTGGAATTTACGTGGATTTGGTCGCCTGTGCCGGTGTCCTCCTCGGACATCGTCCAGGAGAAGCCTCGCCTGCGCATCGCCTCGAAGTAGGCTGCCGCCTGGGGATCGGGCTTGTAGGGATCCACGGTCCCATCCAGGTTGGGCGGGAAGCTGCCGGCGAAGGGCGGCGCCACCAGTTCCTGGACGAGGACGATGTCCTGGTCCTTCACCAGGTCGGCCAAGCCGTCGTTGTCCCGCTTGGCGGAGGATCCCAGGAACTGGATGTTGAAGGAGGCCAGCCTGAGGGGATCGGAAGGGCAGGCAGGCTTGCCCGCTGCGACACCGGGGACGGCAGCCCAGGCCAGGAGGGCGGTTGCAAGGAGGACGGACCGGAATCGTCTGCAATGCATCGTGGCCCCCAATGTTCACGAGGGACAGGCTGTCATACATAAGCCTTATACAGCATTTATGTTGAATTTCCTGTGACGTCATTCACTATATCCGCGCGAGGCGGCTTTTCCTCATGGACTGCCGAACATCCGGCAATCGGCATTGCGACGGTCCTTCGTTGCGGCCATGGAGAGGATGGACCATGAAGCGGATTCTCCATGCCGGCCTGCTGGCGGTCCTGGTGTCCATGCCGGCGATCCCGGCCATGGCGCTCAGCCAGACCGACGAGCAGATCCGGCAGGCGCTGGTCCAGCAGTCGATCGCGAGCTACCCGGGGAACTGCCCCTGCCCCTACAACACGGCTGCCAACGGCAGCCGGTGCGGGAAGCGGAGCGCCTACAGCAAGCCGGGCGGCCATGCGCCGCTTTGCTTTCCGGCGGACGTGACGGACAAGATGGTCGAGGACTATCGGCGGGCGAACTGGGCCAAGCCGAAGTGACGTGCAGGCAAGTGCTAATGGATAATGGTCGCTAGACGACCATCGAAAATTAGCAATATAATTACATTAATCTACTAGGCAGTGATATCGACCAACATCGATAGCAGCTTCGACAAATTTCTTCGCAGTTTCCCTATCCATTATGACAGTCTTCCCATCAACCTTTAGATAAATACTATCCTCACCGACACCGCCTGGGATCTTGCACCCTGAATAAAATGACGATCGTCCAAATTCCACTTCCAATTTATATTTACCGCCCTGATCTCGGATAACCTCTTCAAAATACATAGTCGTTGCCATGGCACACCTCTTGATCTGTGACTGTTATTGATTACAGAGAAACTAAATGGTTAGCTCAAGCTACCTTTTGGGAGAACTGAACTGCCAACTGGTGCAGCTTAATCCCCTTCCCTCCGATAAGACGCTCAAGACCAGCCGCCGTGGTTGTCACTGCTTGCTCGGGCGTGGGAACACCCTCCCGCCAAAGCATAAGCAGTTCGCTACGTGTAAGTTCGAGCTTCAGTTTATGAACCCTATACCGGCGACAAAATGGCCGCCAGTATTATCCTGCCCTGGGTCCATAGGGTCATTTCCAACCAAAAGACATGGGCACTTGGCGCATATCACAGCATCCGCCCCAAGCATATTCAGGCCGATCTCGATTAATTCGTCTTGCGATTCAACCGCCGGTCAACGCCCCACGCCGAATTCAAATCCCCGCTGGGCATAGCAATCGTCGGCAACCCAGCCACTTACAATATGTTGATCAAAACCGGCCACCCAGGTACGGGCCACTCGTTAAAATACAAATACATCAAATTAAAACAATAACACTAAATCCTTCTGATTATATCCTGATAGACAGTTTGGCTAATGCTTCCGCCATCGAGAAGCTCCATGAGGTGCTTACTCAAAGCATCAAGCTTAACTCCCCGATGAACAAGACGACGGACTGCCTCCGCACGGGGAGGGAGATCCTCCTGACCACGGCGCCAATCATCAATGTCCTTCAAAATCTCGTCATCCATATGGACATGAACGCGCTGCATGATCTGCTCCGAGGTGCAAGGTGTGCCTTTTTAGCCTTGACGGGACCGAATGGGAAGCATACATATAAGCACATAAGGCACACCTTGCGCCTTATACCCACTCCTCTCGAACACGAAAGCAAGTCACCATGCCGATTCAAACCAACTCCTCCTTCATTCTCCCGCAGACTGTCGAACTCCTGATGAGCCAGAACATCGACCGTTTGCGCAATCTCACGATTCACCCGGATCCTATCGTCCCGAAGTCGCACCTGCGTGCCTACGGGGTGATCACGTCCGCGGTCCGGTCGGATGGCCGCATTCTGGAGATGGCCGTTGTCGAGGCATTGAAGGCCGTACCGCATCTCACGGTATTCCAGGCCCCGGCTATCTTCATCCCTCCTGAGGTCGATCAGTTCGTCTCCGGTAGCATCAGCCATGATGCGCTCATGCAGTCAGATCTGCACTATGCGGACGGTACCGGCCGCAAGATCGCACCCGACTTGCTGATCCTCGATGCGGCACGCAAGGCGATCGACATCTTCGAACTTAAGAGGGGGTTCGCCAAGACCGACGCCGGCAAGACCCGGCAGACAGTTCGGGATATGCGCTGCTTGAGGCTGATCGGCAAGAGCTATGCCGAGGTCATGCTGAACACAAAGGTCGTCGAGTCAACCGCCGCTGTCTGCGCAGTGCACGGGGCGTCGGCAGTGCCGCCGGACCTTCGGGTCAGCCTTGAGCAGCTGGAGGCGCGGTACAATACCATCCTCAGGTCCGTCATCGAGAACACCTACCAGGAATTCGGCCGGCGCCTGGAAGCTTTGCTTTTCGAGCAGGCGTTGGAAGATGACCTGTCGAGCCTTATGGCAAGCTTCGAGTTCGTCCCGCCCAGTGCCGGCCTGATGGGCTGATGGGCTGATGGGCTGATGGGCTGATGGGCTGATCGCCGCCAGTTTCATCTCATCCTACATGTGTATCCTGTATTGAGTTCCACTTCACATCGCTGGCCGCCGTGATCGTCCCTGAAAACCCCGAAAGGGAAGGGGATTTGATCACCAAGAGCGTTGCCTCGCGTCACATTCTGGGACTCGGTCGCCGGCCCCTGCTGCCGCGCTCTTTTTCTGGACCGTGATCTTCGACACGACCCTCTTCCCCCCATAAAGCACGCCGCCGACGCCAGACAGCCGGCCATTGCCCCCCCCATGCCTGCATGGCCGGGCGTGCCCTCCCGACACCCCTTCGCGCCGCCCGCCGACCATCCGGCGGGAACACCCCTCCTTTATCTGTAAGAGGCCAAACATGAATGACAATGCCACCACGGGCCCGAACACCCTGGCCGTCATCGCCAAACAACACAACGCCAGGGCTGCCGCTTCCCTCGAAATGGAGCAGGCATCACGCCCTTCTCCCACAATCACGACCGGAGACTGTGCCGCCGCGTGGGCGTTGCTGGATCGCGGCCTGGCCGCATCCCCGCGGATCGCGGACGCGCTGGACAAGGGCGGCTGCCTCATCATTGTTGAGGTGCCCGCACAGGACTGGCTGCGGCCTGTCCGCGAAACGCTGAAACTCTACCTTTCCGGCCCCCTGGAATTGGACGATGCGCCATTCACCGCCATGCTCGAAGCCCTGGCTCTCGGTGACGACGAGGAAACTGCGCTCCCGGAAGTACCCGACACCCAAGCTCGCCCGGAATGGGTATGGTTCTGCGGGTCGGCGGAGAAAGATAAGCAATGGAACGCGTCGGACATTGATATCATGACGACAGCGTTGGGAAGCGGCAAAGGCGCCATCGTGTTGGCCGCCCGGCTGGATAGCCTTCCGGCCTCCGTCAGGCTCACCGCCGATCACCATCTGATCCTTCCAATTCTGGACGGTGCTGCCATGACGGTGGCGGCCCATGTGCTGACGGGGCATCACCCTGCCCTCACCATTGAAGACCGTCTTTGCACCTGTCTCACCCCGGACATTCTCCGCGTGTCACAGCGGCCCGGAGAAGACGGCGATGCCTGGCTTCAGCGTCTCCGGTCATTTGCAAACCGCGCATCGGAAGTCATCCCGTACGACGGTCCCAAGCTGGTCGATCTTTACGGCATGGATGATGCCAAGCGCTGGGGCATTAGCCTGGTCCAAGATCTCAAGGAATACCTGGCCGGACGATTGCCGTGGAAGGAGGTCGATAGGGGTTGCCTGTTGGTCGGTCCTACTGGCACGGGCAAGACCTCCTTCGCACGGATTTTGGCGGGTACCACCGGGCTGCCGCTTGTGACCGGGTCGCATAGTGAATGGCAGGCGGCAGGGCACCTTGGTCTTATGCTGGCGGCAATGCGCAGTACGTTTGAACAGGCACGGGCGCAGGCCCCCTGCATCCTGTTTATCGATGAGGTTGACGCCTTCCCGGATCGGCAATCCCTGCGGATTAATCAGCGGGACTATAGCATCCAGGTCGTCAATGCCCTGCTTGAGGCGACCGACGGCACCCTCGCGCGGGAGGGGGTTGTGCTGCTGGCGGCGGCCAACAGCCTGTCGGTCGACCCGGCGTTGGTCAGGCCCGGTCGGCTCGACCGGGTGATCATGGTGTCCCTGCCCGATGACCAGGCATTGGCCGGAATCCTGCGCCAGCACCTCGGTCCCGACAATCTCCCCGGTGTCGACCTCCTACCCTACGTGGCGGGCATGACCGCATCCGGCGCTGAAGCCGAATTGTGGGCGCGGGGCGCCAAGCGTCAGGCCCGTCGTGCCGAGCGCCCGATGACGCCTGACGACCTGCTGGCTCATATCCCGCGTCCTGAAACCGTTTCCCTCGCCTTGCATTTCAGGGTCGCCGTACATGAGGCGGGTCATGCAATCGCCGCCGTCGTCGAGCTGCCGGGCCAGGTCCAGATGGTCAAGGTTCAGGGCCATTGTGCCGGCGTTCAGTTCGAACTAAGCCAGTTCGACACCGAAGCCGACGCCCGTGCTCATATCCGCATCCTGTTGGCAGGTCGCGCGGCAGAGGAGCTGTGCCTGGGAACCGCAGGTTTCGGGTCCGGCGGTCCTGCACACAGCGATCTTGCTCGCGCCACCAGCCTGGCAGTCGCCGTGCTGGCTGGCCATGGGTTCGGTGACCGACTGCTGTGGCTTGGCAACGCCATCCCCGAAAATACCCATTGGTTCTTGTCGGCTCACCCCTGCTTGGCGGAGCAGGTCGGTCACTTGCTGGCGGAAGAGTATGAACGGGTGTTGGCGCTTCTACGACCGCGCCTGCCGGTCGTCGACAAGGTGGCGTCCATCCTGGTTGAGGATGGAATCATGACAGGTGCCGAGCTCGAAGACCTTGTCGCTTCCATGCCCATCGGCACCGAATTGGCACCCTGCCGGTAATGCTGATGGAAAGGGGCCGACCATATGGGTCGGTGGCTGGCTGGTACCAAGTGGCGACGTTCGAATGGAGGCTTCGTGCCCCTACGCCCCGATATCCAAATGGGGGCGCCACAGATGGTCGGATATCGGCACCACGCCAAGCCCCAATCCCACATGCACTAAGCACATATGTGGGTCGCATTCTGTGAATGTCAGATGAGGGATGGGCCGGTCCTGGAGGCTGGAGCATATGGCCTGGGGAGAGGGCGCATCGTGCGCCCCAGGTTCAAGGTGCCACATGATCCATCTCCGCCTCGCCGTTCCACCTCCTGCCAACGACGGCAACCAGACGCCGCTCGACGTGTATGCCGATAGGCTTGATCCTGCGATCCTTGTCGTGGCCGCCGCCCTCGGTCGCAAGATCGCCCGCGATCTGATCGCTGCGGCGACCTCGAACGACCAGCGCCCCCAAACCGACAAAGTATGATAGCCTTCCTTCCAGGAAGGTTGCTCCCCCACCCCCGCAAGCCGGTGACTCATGAGCCTCCGCACCGCTATCTATGCCCGCTATTCCAGCGATCAGCAGAGCGCCTCCTCTATTCAGGATCAATTCCGCATCTGCCGCGAACAAGCGGCCCGCGATGGCTGGCAAGTGATCGGCACCTATCAGGACGCCGCCATCAGCGGCGCATCCCTGACCTTGCGCCCCGGCATCCAGGCACTGCTCCAGGACGCACAAGCCCGCAAGATCGACATCGTGCTGGCCGAGGCCCTAGACCGTTTGAGCCGTGACCAAGCCGACACCGCCATCCTGCATAGGCAGCTCCAGTTTGCCGGCGTCAAGATCATCACCCTAGCGGAAGGCGAGATCAGCGAGTTACACGTGGGCCTTAAGGGCACCATGAATGCATTATTTTTGAAGGACTTAGCAGCAAAGACTCATCGTGGCTTGCGGGGACGCGTCGAAAAAGGCAAGGCCGGCGGCGGATTGTGCTTCGGCTATGATGTCATCAAGGAACTCGGGCCGGACGGCGAACCTGTCCGCGGCGGTCGCCGCATCAATGAGGCGGAAGCGGCGACCGTCAGGCGGATTTTCGAAGAGTTCGCCCGGGGTGTCAGCCCCCGAACAATTGCCGCCAACCTGAACAAGGATGGTGTCCCCGGGCCCAATGGAAAAGCCTGGGGCGACACGACCATCCGTGGGCATGCAATCAGAGGAACAGGCACGCTCAACAACGAGCTCTATGCCGGCGTGCTGGTCTGGAACAAGGTCCGCTATATCAAGGACCCGACGACCGGCAAGCGTGTCCCCCGCCTGAATCCAGAAAGTGCCTGGATCAGGACGGAGGTGCCAGACCTGCGGATCGTGGATGATGAACTTTGGCAAGCGGTGCGTCAGCGCCAGCAGGCTTTGGCCATCCAGTACGAGCCGGCCATAACCGCCGTCCGCGCATCGCATGCCAACCGGTTGAACGACAGGCACCGGCCCAGCTTCCTGCTGTCCGGCCTGCTCAAATGCGCCTGCTGCGGCGACAATTACGGCATCATCACCTATGATCGCTACGGCTGCCTCAACCGGTACCGACGCGGCACCTGCGAGAACAGCCACACCGTCAAGCGCCAGGAGATCGAAGCCCGCGTGCTGAACGGGCTACGCCACAATCTGGTTTCCCCCGAAGCCGTCGAGACGGCCATCAGGAATGGGGTTGAACTTGCCAACCGGTCCAACCGTGAACTGCGCGCCCGTCAGTTGGATGATCGGCAGGCACTGGCCAAGGTGCAGCGCGGCATCGACGCCATCACGGCGGCCGTCGAGGACGGGCTTTACCAGCCTTCCATGAAGGCCCGGCTGGCGGACCTGGAACAGCAGAAGCAGCTGCTTGAGGCCCGGCTATCCGAGGCACCGGCCGTCATGCCCGATATCCATCCCAACGTCGCCGGCCTCTACGCCAGGATGATCGAGCGCCTGACAATGGCGCTGGAGGATGACACCACGCGGGGCGAGGCTATCGAGGCGATCCGATCGCTGATCGACAAGGTGGTGATTGAGCCCGGCGCCCGGCGTGGCGAAGTGCAGGCTGAACTTCACGGCAAACTGGCTGAGATCCTGAACGCAACAACCCGTCCAGCCGAGGCTGGACGGGTTGTTATAACGTCGGTGGATGCGGGGGCAGGATTTGAACCTGCGGCCTTCAGGTTATGAGCCTGACGAGC
>NZ_JBMDKJ010000053.1:0-19825 GCF_057809655.1 Niveispirillum sp. FG148 | reverse complement strand
CCCCCCCCCCCCCCCGCGCCGTCGCCGGTACCGGCGTGGATCAGCACGCGCCGTCCCGTGGACGGATCCAGGTGGTACAGCCCCTCGTCGGTGGCGACCCACAGGCCGCCTTTCTCATCATCCAGCAGGGCCGCAATATGGGTGCGGCCCGCCGGTTCCGACCGCAGCGGGACGGGCACGAACAGGTCCTGCGTGGCATCATAGCGGGCCAGTCCGCCAGCCCCGCCCCCGATCCACAGCCGGCCGGCCGGATCGACATGCAGCGTCTGCACCCAGTCATCATTCAGGGAACCCGCGAGCCGGGGATTGGCACGGTAGGCGCGGAAACGATAGCCGTCCCACCGCGCCAGTCCGCCCTGCGTGCCGATCCACAGGAAGCCATCGCGCCCCTGTGCCAGGGCCGTGGGCACCGGGTGCGGCAATCCCTGATCGCGGCCATAGTTCAGGAAAACCGTTTCCGCCAGCGCGTCCCAGCGTTCATCGGCGCGGGCATCGACATCGAATGGCGCACAGAGCAGCATAAGCAGCACAACCACTGTTACGCCAAGCCATGCCGGCCCTCGTGGGGTCGATTTGTCATGACAAGTTGCGCTCAAGATAATGCCGTCCTGCCTTCGTCTCCGGACAGACCATAGCAGAAGCCGCGCCGGATGACAGCCGCATGCTGATTATGGGCAATATTTCAAGCCTGTACAGGCTTCCCTCTCCTTGTGCTTCGATTGGAACACCAACGCCATCGGTACCTTGGTCGACATTTCCGGCCGCGGCGCATTCCCTTGTGGGTCGGGAAGAAAGGTGCATGGACCCTTCGCCGTGTGGGCCGGCGGGTTGTGGATCGGTGCGGCATCGACGGAAATCCTGCGTCCTGCGCCGGGAATCGTAATTTTATGTTTATTATCAATAACTTGATATTTCAATAGGACAGATTCCCACGAAATTCCATTCGCTGTGGCTGGAGGTGTAAAATTTGGCTTTGCAATCCCCATTAAAACAGTAGATATATAAATTGCATGACGGCCGAGCGTCCCTGCATAGTTTGTTCAGATCCGGCTGAATGGCCGCCATTGGGGAGAAATAAGAGATGAAGTCCCGCCTTTCCCTCACCACGGCACTGGCCATCGGTACGTTGGCCCTGCCGTCCGCTGCCACCGCCCAGGCCGCTGCCAGCGACACGATCGAGGATATCATCGTCACCGCCCAGCGCCGCAGCGAGAGCGCGCAGGATGTCGGCGTGGCCCTGTCGGTCCTGTCGGGTGACGAACTGGCCCGCCGCGGCATCACCAATGTGAACCAGTTGCAGAACGAGGTGCCGTCGCTGGAAGTGGTGCCGGCCTTTGGCGGTGGCCAGCCGCAGTTCCGCCTGCGCGGCGTGGGGTTTGAGGATTATGCCGCCAACAATTCCCCCACCGTCGGCGTCTATGTGGACGAAGTGGCCTATCCCGTGCCGGTGACGACGCAAGGCGTCTTGTTCGATATCCAGCGGGTGGAGGTGCTGCGCGGGCCGCAGGGCACGCTCTATGGCCGCAACACCACGGGCGGCGCCATCAACTTCATCTCCAAGCGGCCCACCGATACGGCCTCGGCCGGCATCGACCTGCAATATGGCCGCTTTAACGAGTTGAAGGCCGAGGGCTTCGTGTCCGGCCCCGTCAGCGACAAGGTGAAGGTGCGCCTGTCCGGGGTGACCGAACAGGGCGGCGGGTTCCAGAAGAACCGCGTGACGGGCCAGAGCCTGGGCGATGCCGACCGGCTGTATGGCCGCGCCATCGTGGAGGTGGCACCGTCGGAGAATTCGACGATTACCTTCAACCTGCATGGCGGGCGCGACCAGTCCGAACAGACGGGCCTGTATCTGTTCCGCCCCTTCACGCCGCAGGGCTATGGTGTGGGTACGCCGGGCACCACCATCGCCGCCGACAGCAGCGGTCGCCGCACAGGCTGGGGCATCAGTTCGGCCTTTGCCGCCCTGACCGGATTCAGCACCAGTGACAAGCCGCAGAAGGACAACCAGTCCTATGGTGGCAGCATCAACGCTTCCGTGGATGTGGCCGACAATGTGCGCCTGACCAGCATCAGTGCCGCCGACCATCTGGACCGGCGCGAGATTTATGACTGGGATGCCAGCGCCAGCCATGAAAGCGACACCTACTGGGCCAGCGATATCGACGTCTTCTCCCAGGAAATCCGCCTGTCCTCCATCGACGGGGACAAACTGTCCTGGGTGGCCGGCGCCTATTATTCCTATCAGGATCAGGATGAGGCGTTCCTGACCGACTTCAGCCAGAGCCTGGGCTTCATCACCGACACCTCCTATGCCCAGAAGGTGGACAGCATTTCCGGCTTCGGTCAGGTCGGCTATGCCGTCACCGATCAGGTGAAGCTGATCGGCGGCCTGCGCTATGAGAAGGAAAAGCGCAAGCTGCGCGGCTTCCGCACCGCCATCGGGCCGACGCCCACCTTCACCAATGGTGACCGCAACCAGGAACTGGACGAGGTGACGGGCAAGCTGGGTGTGGAATTCCGGCCGCAGGACGCGCTGCTGCTCTATGCCAATGCCAGCCGGGGCGTGAAGTCGGGCGGTTTCACCGTCTACAACTCCCCCAATTCCGACCAGATCAACGCCTTTGATCCCGAAGTGCTGTACGCCTATGAGGCCGGGTTCAAGTCCGACCTGCAAAAGGCCATCCGCCTGAACGGGTCCGTCTATTATTACGATTACCGCGATCAGCAGGTGCTGGGCACGCTGGTCAATCCTCAGCGCGGCCTGATCGGCCGTATCGTCAACGCGCCGAAGTCGGAGATCTATGGCGGGGAGCTGGAAATCACCATTTCACCGACCCGCAGCCTGCGCCTGACCCAGTCCGTTGGTTACAAGCATGGCAAGTACAAGGATTATGCCGCCATCGACAATACGACGCTGGTGCAGGACCCGGTGACCAAGCTCTATTCCGCCAAGAGCAGGGACCTGTCCGGCAGCCGCATTCCGTTCGCCAAGTGGAGCTATCAGGGCAGCGTCAGCTACACGGTGCCGGTCACGACCGGGTATGCCGTCGAGGCGCAGGCCGATTATTCCTATCGCGACAAGCTGCCGTCTTTCCTGGGGACGACCTATGATCTGGAAGCGCGCTGGATCGCCAATGCCACCCTGACCCTGCGCCCCGATGATGGCCCCTGGTCGGTCGGGCTTTATGGCCGCAACATCTTCGGGGAAGAGTACGACCTGACCCGCAACTACTTCCTGCCCAACGCGTCGGTGGCCTCGCCGGGGCGCCCGGCGACTTATGGGCTGCGGTTGACGTATGAGCTGTGAGGGGGGGGAGCCCTCATCCCCGTGGCGGTGCCGGGCGCACTGTTTGTTCGTTGCGCAAACGTGCCTTCCCGGCTTCCGCCCATAGGCGCCCACTTAGTCCCTTAGAATAACCTGCCTTCCCCGCGAAAGCGGGGATCCAGGGGCCACCTGGAACAACGGTTGGCGCGCTTGGCCCCTGGACCCCCGCTCATCAAGGGGGAGGTACGGAGGGTGCAAAGAAGGAAGTTGCGCCCCCTCTGGGCGAAAGAATGGGGCCGTCAAGCGGTGCGCCCCCACTACCCCCTTCCCGCACGGCCGGGATTTCGTCAAAGCTAGGTTTCCACCCAGGCGGAGATTGGGAAATGAAGACGTTGGGTCTGATCGTGGCCGGGCTGTTGCTGCTGCTGGTTCTGGCTGCTGTCGGGGGCTGGCTCTATCTGCGCGCGCCCGACATTCCCGTGGCCGACCTGACGGCCAAGTATGGGCGTCCCCATTCCCGCCATGTCGACCTGTCGGGCGGGGTGCGGGTGCATTATCTGGAAAGCGGGGCCGCGGACGCGCCTGTGGTCTTTCTGATCCATGGCTTCGGTGACAATGGCTTTTCCTGGGATGCCTGGACGGCGGCCCTGTCGGACCGTTACCGCGTCATCGCGCTCGACCTGCCCGGCCACGGGCTGACGGAAGCGCCGGCCGATTACAAGGCCGCCCCCGACCGCTTCGCCGATCTGGTGGATGAGCTGGCGGGTACGCTGGGCGTGGAGAAACTGGCCGTGGCCGGCAATTCCCTGGGCGGGGCCGTGGCCTGGCAATTGGCCGTGCGTCATCCGGAGCGCGTGTCGCACCTGATCCTGGTCGATGCCGCCGGCTGGCCCACGGCCACGCTGAAGGACCCGCCGCTGGCCTTCAAGCTGATGCGCTATCAATGGGGCCGCGATTTCATTGCGTCCATCGACAACAAGCCGCTGATCCGCGAGGGGTTGAAGCGTGACGTGGTGGATCAATCCGTGCTGACGGAGGAATTCATCCAGCGCTGGGCCGATCTGCAGCGGCTGCCCGGCCACCGGCCCATCCTGATGTCGATGAATCCCGGCGCGCTGGCCGCGTCGGATGCGGTGCTGGGGACCATCAAGGTGCCGACCCTGATCCTGTGGGGGGAGGCCGACCAGATCATCGAGGTCGACGCCGCGCACAAGTTCAAGGCCGCCATTCCCCAGGCCGAACTGATCATTTACCCTGCCGTCGGCCATCTGCCGCAATGGGAGGCAGGGACAAAATCCGGGGCGGATGCCGCCGCCTTCCTGGACCGTAACTGCTGAAACAACGGGTGAAGGTGCAAGATGGCCGTGGATTTTCTGGGCAATGAAGTGACGGCGGATGATCCCGCCGCGCTGGCCGCCATCAACGACTTTGTCGGCGGCATGATCGCTTATGAGGAACGGGCACTGAACGTCCTGCCGGCGGCGCAACAGCCCGACGCCCCGGCCCTGGTGCATATCTATGCCGGGTTCCTGAACTTGCTGGCCGAGGCGACGGGGGCGGAAGACGCCGCCCGCCCGCACCTGATCGCGGCCCGCGCGCGGCTGGCGACGGCGAACGAGCGGGAGCGGCGGCTGGCCGAGGCACTGGCAGCCTGGATCGATGATGATATCGACCGTTCCATCGCCGTGCTGACGGGCGTGCTGACCGACCATCCGCGCGACCTGGGCACGCTGAAGATCCTGCATTACCACCTGTTCAACCGCGGCGATTTCCCCGCCATGCTGAAGGCGGCGCTGCTGGCGCGGGCGGCCGATCCGGACCTGCCCTATCTGGGCGGCATCCTGGCCTTTGCCTATGAACAGCTGCACCGGCTGGGCGATGCGGAGGCGGCGGCGCGGGCGGGGCTGGCCCTTGTCCCCACCGATCCCTGGGCCCAGCATGCGTTGGCCCATATCTGGCTGACGCAGGGGCGGGGGGCGGAAGGGTTGCCGGCGCTGGAGGGCTGGTCGGCCGGCTGGACCGGCCTGAACAGCTTCATGGTCACCCATCTCTGGTGGCATCTGGCCCTGTTCCATCTGGCCCGTGGCAATGCGCGCCGTGTGCTGGAGATCTATGATCAACAGGTCTGGGCCTATGCCAAGACCTATTCCCAGGACCAGATCGGGGCCGTGTCGCTGCTGTCCCGGCTGGAACTGTCGGGCTATGGCGTCGGCGACCGCTGGCAGGATTTGGCCGCCTATCTGGCCGCCCGCGCCGATGATGTGGTCCAGCCCTTCCTGTCGGTGCAGTACGCCTATGGTCTGGCCCGCGCCGGCCGGGCGGAGGCGGATGCCTTGCTGGCCGCCATCGAACGGGTAGCCACAACGGGGCCGGACCATAGCCGTGCCACCTGGCGTGATGCGGCGCTGCCGCTGGCGCGCGGGCTGGTGGCCCTGGCGCGCGGCGATGCGGATGCGGCCCTGCCGCTTCTGTCCGATGCCGTGCCCCGGCTGGCCCGGCTGGGCGGCAGCCATGCACAGCGCGACCTGTTCGCCCTGTTCCTGCTGGACGCGCAGATCAAGGCCGGCGCCCTGATCGAGGCGCAGCAATCCCTGGAACTGCGCCGGACGGTGGAGCCCGATAATGTGCCCCTGAACCGGGCCCTGGCCGCGCTTTACCGCCGTCTGGGCCTGGATGAACTGTCGGCAGAGGCCGAAGGCCGGGCGGCGGCATGAGGGGGATTGTCCGTCTGCTATCCCTGGTCCTGCTGTCGGTCCTGCTGTCCCTGCCGACGGCGGCGGTCGCGCGCGATACGGTGCGTGTCGGGTTGCAGCTGGAACCGCCCAACCTGGACCCGACCAGCGGGGCGGCGACCGCGACGGACGAGGTGGCCTATGCCACCATTTTTGAAGGGCTGGTGCGCATCGGTGCCGATGGGACGATCCAGCCCTGGCTGGCCAGCGGCTGGACCGTCTCGGACGACGGCCTGTCCTATCTGTTCGACCTGCGCCCCGGCGTGCGCTTCCAGGATGGCAGCCCGCTGACCGCCGATGATGTCGTCCTCAGCCTGACCCGTGCCGCCGCACCCGACAGCAGCAATGCCCAGGCCCAGGCCCTGCGGACAATCCGCGCGGTCACGGCCACGGGGCCGTTGCAGGTGCGTATCGACCTGACGGAACGCAATTCCGGCCTGTTGACCCTGCTCAGCCTGGGCGATGCCGTCATCGTGCCGCGCGGGGCATCGGCCGATCTGGCGACGAAGCCGGTGGGCACAGGGCCGTTCCGGCTGGCCGACTGGCGGCGGGGTGATGCCATCATCCTGGAACGGGTGGATGGGTACTGGGGCCGCCCACCGGCCCTGGCCCGCGTCATCTTCCGCTTCATCGCCGATCCCAACGCCGCCTATGCCGCCATGCGGGCCGGCGATCTGGACATCTTCCCTGATTTCCCGGCGCCGGAGGTGCTGGCCGATCTGGCGACCGATCCCCGTCTGCAACCGGCCATCAAGCCCAGTGAGGGGGAGGTGATCCTGTCCCTGAACCAGCGCCAGGGGCCGCTGTCCGATATCCGCGTGCGCCGGGCCATCAGCCATGCCATCGACCGTCAGGCCGTGATCGACGGGGCCATGTATGGCTATGGCACGCCCATCGGCAGCCATTTTCCGCCACAGAATCCCGATGCCGTGGACCTGACCGGTGTCTATCCGCACGATATCGCCACGGCCCGCCGCCTGCTGGCCGAAGCGGGATACCCCAATGGCATCGACCTGACCCTGAAACTGCCCCCGCCATCCTATGCACGGCGCAGTGGGGAGGTGGTGGCCGCCCAACTGGCCCAGGCCGGCATCCGTGTCACCATCCGCAATGTCGAATGGGCCGCGTGGCTGGATGAGGTCTATAAGCGGCATGATTTCGACATGACCATCGTCGACCATGCCGAGCCCTATGATTACGAGATCTATGGCCGCACCGGCTATTATTTCGGCTATGAAAGCCCCCCCTATCGCGCCCTGCTGGCCGATCTGAAGGCGGCCCCGGATGCGGGCGCCCGGCACGACATCCTGGGCGCCCTGCAACGCCGCATCGCCGAGGATGCCGTCAATGGCTTCCTGTTCCAGTTCCCGCATCTGGGTGTGCAGGACCGGACCCTGGCCGATATCTGGATCAATAGCCCCAACCAGATGCTGGACTATACGACCGCGCATTTCGGCGCGGCTGGTGCTGGGCAGGGGACGGCGGGTGCGGCGGCTGGCGGTGGGCTGCCGCTGGGCCTGCTGGCCGGCCTTGCCGCCCTGGCGCTGTTGGTGGCTGCCACGGTTGGCTTCGGCCCGGCCTATGTGCTGTCGCGTCTGGGGGTGCTGGCGGGGACCTTGCTGGCGGCCAGTCTGGTCATCTTCCTGCTGTTGCAGGTGGTGCCGGGCGATCCCGCCGCCTTCATGATGGGGCTGAATGCCAATCCGCAGGCCGTGGCGGCGCTGAACCGCGAGCTGGGGCTGGAGGGGCCGGCCTATGCCCGCTATCTGGCCTGGATCGGCGGGGTGCTGCGCGGGGATTTCGGCCTGTCCTATACCTACCGTGTGCCGGTGGCCGATCTGATCGGGGAGCGGCTTTCCCTGTCGCTGCCGCTGGCCCTGTTCTCCACCCTGTTGTCGCTGCTGGTCGGCGTGACGGCCGGCTATGTCGCGGCCACGCGCCGGGGTGGCTGGCTGGATGCCGTGCTGTCCTGGGGCCTGCGGCTGGGTATTGCCGTGCCGGGCTTCTGGCTGGCCATCCTGCTGGTGCTGGTCTTCGCGCTGGGGTTGGGCTGGGTGGCGGCGGGCGGCTTTCCGGGTTGGGAGGCCGGGATCGGCCCGGCCCTGTCGGCCCTGGCTTTGCCCGTGCTGGCCCTGGCCGTGCCGCAGGCGGCGGTGCTGGGCCGCGTCACCCGCGCCAGTCTGGCAGACGTGATGGACAGCGATTTCGTGCGCACGGCAAGGGCCAAGGGGCTGAGCCGCGCCGCCGCCATCCGCCGCCACGCCCTGCCCAATGCGCTGGGGCCCGTGCTGACCGTGCTGGGGCTGCAGGTGCCGTTCCTGCTGGCGGGGGCGGCCATCATCGAAAATGTGTTCTATCTGCCGGGCCTGGGCCGGCTGGTCTTGCAGGCTATCGCGCAGCGCGACCTGATCGTGGTGCAATCGGTGGTGCTGCTGCTGGTCGGCTTCACGGTCCTGGCCAGCCTGCTGGTCGACATGGCCCATGCCTTGATTGATCCGCGCCTGCGCGATGGGGGTCAGCATGGGACGTAATCTGCCGCTGCGGGTGGGGGCGATCCTGACGGGTCTGTTCATCGCGTCCGGCCTGCTGGCCCTGGTCTGGACCCCCTATGACGTGGCCCTGGTCGATGTCGGGCAGCGGCTGCTGGCGCCATCGGCGGCGCATCTGCTGGGCACGGACCCGCTGGGCCGCGATGTGCTGTCGCTGGTGCTGGCCGGGGCGACCAATTCGCTGGCCGTGTCGCTGCTGGGTGTGGGGGCCGGGCTGGCGCTGGGTGTGCCGCTGGGCCTGCTGGCGGCGGCGCGTGGCGGCTGGGCGGATGATCTGCTGATGCGCACGGGCGATCTGGTCTTTGCCTTTCCCTGGCTGATGACGGCCATCCTGCTGGCGGCCATTCTGGGGCCGGGGGCGACCAATGCCGTGCTGGCCATTGCCATTCTGACCGTGCCCATCTTCGCCCGCCTGACGCGCGGCGAAGGGCGGCGGCTGTGGCACCTGGATTTCGTGGCCGCCGCCCGGCTGGCGGGCAAGGGGCGGCTGCTGATCTCCGTCCAGCACATTCTGCCGAACATTGCCGGCCCCCTGATTGTCCAGGCCACGATCCAGTTCGCCATGGCCCTGCTGGCCGAGGCTGGCCTGTCCTATGTCGGGCTGGGGGTACAGCCGCCGGCCCCCAGTTGGGGCCGCATGCTGGCCGAGGCGCAGACCCTGGCCGGCACGGCACCCTGGCTGGCCATCGTGCCGGGGACGGCCATCCTGCTTTCCGTGTTCGGCCTGACCCTGGCCGGTGACGGGCTGGGCCGCCATATCACGCGGGGGGACAAAAGATGAGCCTGCTGTCCCTGGAAAATCTGGCCGTCCGTTACGGCGATCATGTGGCCCTTTCCGGCGTCACCCTGTCGGTGGCGGCAGGCGAAATCCTGGGCCTGATCGGGGAAAGCGGATCGGGCAAGTCCACGGCGGCCCTGGCGGCACTGGGCCTGCTGCCCGACGGGGCCCGCCTGTCGGGCCGGGTCGCGCTGGACGGGCAGGACTGGACGGTGCTGGACGAAGGTGCGGGCAACCGTCTGCGCGGCCGGGTGGCCGGCATGATCTTCCAGGAACCGCTGACGGCCCTGAACCCGGTCATGTCCATCGGCGCGCAGGTGGCCGAAGCCGTGCGCATGGCCCGCGGCCTGTCGCGGGCGCAGGCACGGGCGGAGGCGGCGTCGCTGCTGACGCGCGTGGGCCTGGACCCGGCGCGCATCCCGCCCGGCCGCTATCCGCACCAATTGTCGGGCGGGCAGCGGCAGCGCGTGGGCATCGCCATCGCCATTGCCGGGCGCCCCAAGCTGCTGATCGCGGACGAACCGACGACGGCGCTGGACGTCACCACCCAGGCACAGGTGATGGACCTGATCGTGCGGCTGGTGCGTGAAGAAGGCATGGGGCTGCTGCTGGTCAGCCACGATCTGGGGCTGGTCGGGCAGGTGGCGGACCGGATCGCCGTGCTGAAGGACGGGGTGCTTGTGGAACAGGGCACGGCGCGCGACGTGCTGACCCGGCCGCAGGCGGCCTATACCGCCAGTCTTCTGGACCGCGCCCGGCATGTACCGGTGCGCGCCCACGCCATTGACCATGACGGCCCGCCCGTCCTGTCCGTTACCGGCCTGTCGCGTACCTATCGCGGGCACCGGACCAGCCTGTGGCGGCGGGCGGCCCCGTTGCGCGCCGTCGATGATGTCGGCTTTTCCATCGCGGCGGGGGAGACGCTGGGCGTGGTGGGCGAAAGCGGGTCGGGCAAATCCACCCTGCTGCGCTGCGTGCTGGGCCTGGACCGGCCGCAGGCGGGGACGGTACTGCTGACGGGACGCGACCTGCATGCGGCGCGCGGGGACGATCTGCGCGCCCTGCGCCGGCAGGTCCAGGCCGTGTTCCAGGACCCGGCTGGCAGCTTCAACCCGCGCCAGCGGGTGGAAACCATTGTGGCCGAACCGCTGCATCTGCTGGATGAACCGGTGACGGATGCGGACCGACGGGCGCGGGTGGAACGGGCGCTGATCCGTGTCGGCCTGTCGCCGGCGGATGCCGACCGCTATCCGCATCAGTTCAGCGGCGGCCAGCGGCAGCGCATCGCCCTGGCCCGCGCCCTGATCGTGGAGCCGAAGCTGGTGGTGCTGGATGAGGCGGTGTCGGCGCTCGACATGTCGATCCGGGCGGACATCCTGGACCTGCTGGCGCAATTATCGGCGGAACTGGGCCTGTCCTACCTGTTCGTGTCGCACGACCTGTCGGTCATGCGCGCCGTCACCGACCGGGTGCTGGTCATCCAGCATGGCCGCATCGTCGAACAGGGGCCGACGGCTGAGGTGCTGTCTGCGCCCCGCCATCCCTATACGGCGCAATTGCTGGCGGCCACGCCCCGTCTATGATGCGGGTTCGGGATCAATCCCAGCATTGGCGGTAGAGCGCCACCATTTCCGCGACTGTGGGCACGCGCGGATTGTTGCCGGGGCTGCCCGATGACAGAGCCTGTTCGGCCATGGTCGGCAACAGCCGCTGCCAGCGGACGGGATCGATGCCATAGGCCTTGGGCGAGGGCACCTTCAGGTCGGCATTCAACTGTCGAAGCGCCGACACCAGCGCCTGGCCGGCCGTGGCATCATCCTGGTCCGCGGTGGCAGCCCCGATGGCGCGCGCGCAGTCGGCATAGCGGGCAGGGGCGGCCGGCAGCGACCATTCGGTCAGTACGGGCAGCAGCATGGCGTTCGACAGGCCGTGCGGCACATGGAAAAAGGCGCCGATGGGCCGGCTCATCCCATGCACCAGGGCAACCGACGCGTTGGAAAAGGCCATGCCGGCCAGGGTGGCGCCCAGCATCATGTTCTCCCGCGCTGCCCGGTTGCCGGGATCGGTGCAGGCCGTGCGGATATGCGGGGCGATGCGGCCCATGGCGGCGAGGCCGACACTGTCGGTGAAGGGGTTGGCCTTGACGCTGACATAGGCCTCGATGGCATGGGTCAGGGCGTCGATGCCGGTATCGGCCGTCAGCCGGGAAGGACAGCTCAGGGTCAGCTCGAAATCCACGATGGCCGCCGACGGCACCAGGGCCGGGCCGGCAATCAGCATCTTCTCTTCGCTGGCTGTGTCGGTGATCACGGTGAAGCGCGTCACCTCCGACCCGGTGCCGGCCGTGGTCGGGATGGCAATGACGGGCAGCCCCGGCTTCGGGATGGGGTTGGGCACCTTGTAATCGCGCATGCGCCCGCCATTGGCGGCCAGCACGGCCATGGCCTTGGCCGTGTCGATGGGCGATCCGCCGCCAAGGGCCACCAGACCGTCATAGGCGCCGTCGATCAGCCGTCCTGCACCGCGTTCCACCACATCGGTCGTGGGGTCAGGCACCGTATCGGCGAAGATGTCGGCGGTCAGGCCGGCCTTGCGCATCGGGGCCAGCAGATGGCCAATATGGAAGCTGTCGCGCATGAAAGGGTCGGTGACGATCAACGGCCGCTTCACCCCCAGCCTTTGCAGCACCATGCCGATGCGGGCGACGGCGCCGCCGCCGATTTCCATGATGGGCGGAACCAGGATGGTGGCGATCATGGCGTTTTTCCCGCGTGTGGTTCTTGTCGGCATCGGACCGCATGTTCGGTCAGCGGCAGGCCCTTGCCAAGCCCGCTTATGGTCCCGGTGCCGCATCAGGTGATGCCGCCTTCACATGGCGGCAAGCGGAGAATGGCAAAGGCCAAAGGGTGGTCGTGATGGACAAGAGCGCCTATGCTGCGCCGATCCATCCCGATGACGCAACGTACCGTCAGGTTTCCATGACCTCTCCCGCCCCTGATCTGTTCGCCGCCGCCCTCTCCACCCGCCGGCAGGCGCACGCGCCCTATTCCGGCTTCAAGGTGGGGGCCGCCATCCGGTCGGAAAGCGGGCGCATCCATGCCGGCTGCAATGTGGAAAACGCCGCTTATCCGCAGGGCCAATGCGCAGAGGCGACGGCCATCGGTCTGATGGTGGCGTCGGGCGACCGGCGGATCGTGGAAATCGTCGTTGTCGGTGGGGATGAAGGGGCCGGCATCCTGTGTACGCCCTGCGGCGGCTGCCGCCAGCGCATCCGTGAATTCGCCAGTCCCGACACGCCCATCCATGTCCATGATGCCGGCGGTTTCCGCCGGACCTTTACCCTGGGTGAGCTGTTACCCTTCAGCTTTGGCCCCGACAATCTGGGCTTCTGACCTGCATTCCATTATATTCCGGTATCGAAATGAACCTTATTGAAATTGCACATCGCGCCCTTCCGCTACTGGATCTGACCAGCCTGAATGAGGCCGATGATGCTGCCAGCACGGCCGCACTCTGCGCCAAGGCGGTGACGCCGGCCGGCAATGTCGCCGCTGTCTGCCTATGGTCACAGTTTGTTCCGCAAGCAAAACAATTGCTGGCTGGCACAGGTATCAAGGTGGCGACCGTGGTCAATTTCCCGGGCGGTTCGCTGTCGGCGGAAAAGGTGACGGCCCATATTGCCCAGACCCTGGCCGATGGGGCGGATGAGATCGACGTGGTCATGCCCTATGCCGCCATCATGGCTGGCCAGGGCGGGGACCAGCGGGCGGCCGATCATCTGGCGGCCTGCCGCGCGGCCTGCGGCCCGGCCACGATGAAGGTCATCCTGGAAAGCGGTGCCTTGGCGAAGCCGGCCCTGGTGGAACGGGCCGTGGCGGTGGCCGTAGCGGCGGGTGCGGATTTCCTGAAAACCTCCACCGGCAAGGTGCCGGCCGGGGCCACGCTGGGGGCCGCGCGCATCATGCTGACCGCTTGCCGCGACGCTGGCCGGCCCTTGGGCTTCAAGGCGTCGGGCGGCATCCGCGATGTGGAAACGGCGGCGCAGTATCTGGCGCTGGCTGATGAGGTGTGCGGGCCGGGTTGGGTATCGCCCTCCACGTTCCGCTTCGGCGCGTCGGGCCTGCTGGATGCCATCCTGGGCGTGCTGGGCCATGGTCCCAGGACGGAAATCAAGACGGGCTACTGATTCTCTGCCCCCTCAGGGGCCGGGCGCCCGCACAGTGCCGTCTTCCACCCGCAGCCAGGCGGTGGCCAGGTCCGCCACCTCCTCGGCCTGGTGGGTGACATAGAGCATGGGCAGCCCTGTCCCGTCGCGCAGGCGGCGCAGATAGGGCAGTAATTCGGCCTTGCGCGCGGGGTCCAGCGCCGACAGCGGCTCGTCCAGCAGCAGCAGGCGCGGGCTGGACAGCAACGCCCTGCCGATGGCCACCCGCTGCCGTTCCCCGCCCGACAGGTCGCGCGGGCGGCGGGACAGCAGCGGCGCGATGTCCAGCAGGTCGATGATGGCATCCGGCGCCGGCCCGTCCGGGTCCCGCCCGCCGAACAGCCGTCCATAAAGAAGATTGTGGCGTACGGACAGATGCGGGAACAGGCGCGCATCCTGGAACACCTGCCCGACATGGCGGCGGTGCGGCGGCAACCATGTCCGCGTGCCTGTATCGACCAGCACTGCCCCATCCAGGACGATGCGTCCCTGTGTCGGCCGTTGCAGACCGGCGATCAGGGATAGAAGTGTGGTCTTGCCCGCACCCGACGGGCCGGTGATGGCGGTGACGCCGGGGCCGATGCTTATGTCGGCGGCCAGGGTGAAGGTGCCCAGCCGATGGGTCAGGGCGATCTCAAGCATCCCGTCCCTCCACCCGCCGGCGCACGCGCCGCGCCAGCAACTCGCTGGCGGTCACGGCGATGATGGCGATGAAGGCGGCCACCAGGGTCAGGCGCAGGGCCGCCGCATCGCCGCCCGGCACCTGGGTCAGGCCATAGATGGCGGCGGGCAGCGTCTGGGTGACGCCGGGAATGGCGGCGACGAAGGTGATGGTGGCCCCGAACTCCCCCAGCGCCTTGGCAAAGCACAGGATCGCACCCGACAGGATTCCGGGCAGCGACAAAGGCAGGGTGACGGTCAGGAACACGGCCCAGGGCGGCGCACCCAGACCGGCGGCCGCATCTTCCAGCCTGGTGTCCACCGTCTCCATCGACAGGCGGATGGCGCGGACCAGCAGGGGGAAGGCCATGACCGAACAGGCCAGCACGGCCCCCGTCCAGTTGAAGGCCAGCACGATCCCCATCTCCGCCAGCACCTGCCCCAGGGGCCCCCTGCGCCCGAACAGCAGCAGCAGCAGGTAGCCCGTCACCACGGGCGGCAGCACCAGCGGCAGATGCACCAGCGCGTCCAGCAGGATACGCCCCGGAAAAGGCCGGCGGGCCAGCAGCCAGGCGACCAGGATGCCGGGCCCCAGGCTGACGGCAGTGGCCCAGCAGGCCACCTTCACCGACAGACCGATGGCCGTCATTTCCTCCGGGGTGAAGCCCGCCATTATTTCTTCAGCACCGTGAAACCCTGGTTGATGAAGTGGCGCTTGCCCTCTTCGGTGAACAGATAATCCAGGAAAGGCCGGGCACTGTCATCCGCCCCCTTCAGCAGGGCGATGGGATATTCGATCGGGGCATGGCTGTCGGACGGAAAGACGCCGACGATGGCCACGCCCGGCTCCACCCGCGCATCGGTGGCATAGACGATGCCGGCGGCCGCTTCGCCCCGGGCAACCAGGGCCAGGGCGGCGCGCACATTCTCCGCCGGGGCCAGCTTGTCCTTCACCTTGTCCCACAGGCCCAGTTTGGTCAGCGCCGCCTTGGCATAGCGGCCGGCCGGTACGGCATTGATGTCCCCCACGGCCAGCCGCCGGTCGCCCAGCAGCGTGGTGACATCCAGATCGGCATCGATGGTCAGGCGCTTGGCCTGTGACCGTTCCACCACCAGCACCAGCTGGTTGCCAAGATAGGTGGTGCGGCTGTCGGCCTGCACCAGCCCGGCCTTGGCCAGGTAATCCATCCATTCCTGATCGGCGGAGATGAAGATGTCGGCCGGGGCCCCTGCCTCGATCTGCTTGGCCAGCGCCGAGCTGGCGGCATAGGCAGGGGTCACGCTTCGACCCGACTGCGTCTGATAGCCCTTCACCGCCTCGTCCAAGGCGGTCTTCAGGCTGGCGGCGGCATAGACGCTGGCGTCCCGGGCGGCAGCGGCGGGCGCCAGCAGCAACGACAGGACCAGCAGCAGACGGGACCAGGACATGCGGGATACTCCGGCGGGGCAGGCTGGAGGTCAGCTTAACGTTATATCTACATGAATACAACGATTGTGGGTGTCACAGCCGGCGGAAGGCCAGCGTCAGATTGTTGGCGGGCATCTGCACAATCTCCGGGGCGGAGAAGCCGTGTGATGCGGCAAGTTCGGCAACGACCTCCAGATCGCGCACGCCCCATTGCGGATTGCGGGCACGCAGATCGGCATCAAAGGCCTCATTGCTGTCGGCCGTGTGCCGTCCGCCGCGCTTGTAGGGACCGTAAAGGAACAGCGGCGATCCCGGGGACAGCAGGCGGCTGGCGCCCGTGAACAATCCAATGGCGGCGGCCCAGGGCGCGATATGGATCATGTTCACGCACAGCATGGCATCGGGCCGTAGCGCCGGCCAGCTGTCGGGATCGGCGGCATTGAGGTGCAGCGGCGGGCGCAGGTTGGGCAAGGCCGCCTCGGCCGCCCAGGCGCGGATGCTGGCCAGCGCCGCTTCATCGGGGTCGCTGGGCTGGAAGGTCAGGCCGGGCAGGGCCGCCGCCAGGAAGATGGCGTGTTCGCCGCTGCCGCTGGCGATTTCCAGCAGCAGGCCTTTATCCGGCAGGCGGGGGCGCAGCACCTCCAGCAAGGGCTGACGGTTGCGGAGTGCGGCGGGCGCGTGGCGCTTTTCATCGGTCATCATGGCGATAAGGCTAGGCATTCCGGGCGCCGTCGCCAAGCCCCCTGACGGCTGCATGTCCGGGTCGCGGGTGGAGATGGACTGTAACCTGTTGCGAAGGGGCCGATGATTGTCTACCTCTGCCCCTTGATCGATCCGCGGCGCGTGCCGGCTCGTTTGTTGGCGTGTTGGGCCGGCCTGTTTCTTGGAGTGTTGGGGATGCCCTACGTCGTCACCGAGGCATGCATCAAGTGCAAGTACACCGACTGCGTCGAAGTCTGTCCGGTGGACTGTTTCTATGAGGGTGAGAACACGTTGGTGATCGCCCCCGACGAGTGCATCGATTGCGGCGTTTGCGAGCCGGAATGCCCGGCCGAAGCCATCCTGCCCGACACCGACCCGCGCGCTGAACAATGGCTGGCCATGAATCGCGAATATGCGGGCCAGTGGCCCAACATCAACCGCAAGAAGGCCGCCCTGCCCGACGCCGACGCGTGGAAGGACGTGCCCGACAAGTTCGCCAAGTATTTCAGCCCGAATCCGGGCAAGTAGGCCGTATGGCCACCGGCGCCGGGCGCGGTCCCCGGCGTCCGGGCTTCTCCGGTCCATGCGGCCGGCGCATGACCGACATAACGAGTTCCCCGCGGAACCAACCGCGAACAGGGACTTGTTCCCCTGTCATCTCGTCGTAACATCGACTATATTGGGTCTGCGAGGATCGGCGCGCCGCCCGTGTGTGGCCATTGATGTGCGTGCCTTCCCACTTCGCCAGAGCAGATGTGAAGTTCCGTGTCCCGCCGCCTGTGCGGTCGGGGCCAACAGTTTTTTGTTCCCGTGGCGCGCAGCCCCGCGCGGAAGAAGAGAGCCAACAGAACATGTCCGACAGCCAAGATTTCACCACCGGGGATCACGTTGTCTATCCGGCTCACGGTGTGGGCCAGATCATCGGCATCGAGACGCACAGCATCGCCGACATGAGCGTGACGCTGTACGCCATCCAGTTCGAGAAGGAGCGGATGACGTTGAAGGTTCCGGTGGCGAAGGCCAAGGCCTCCGGCCTGCGCCGCCTGTCCACCAAGGACCGGATCAAAGCCGCGATGGAAACCCTGCAGGGTCCCAGCAAGGTCAAGCGCATCATGTGGAGCCGCCGCGCCCAGGAATATGAAGCGAAGATCAATTCCGGCGACCCGGTTTCCATTGCGGAAGTGGTGCGCGATCTCTATCGCGGTGAAGATCAGTCCGACCAGTCCTACAGCGAGCGGCAGATTTATCATGCTGCCCTGGAGCGTCTGGCCCGCGAACTGGCCGTCGTGGAGAAGATCGACGAGCGTAAGGCCACCGAGAAGCTGGAAGCCGTGCTGAGCAAGGCCGCCTGATCCACTTTAGGGCGTATTTCCGCTGACCGGAAATACGCCCTTGTTTCTTGTGCTCCTCAGTCGCCGGCGCTGCATCCGCAGCTAGGCTTACGCGGCATGGGCCGCGCGGCGGCAGTCGCCGCCGAAGCTGTTTCCGGTCAGCCGAAAACAGCTTTCGTGGACACAAGATGAAGCATCCCATTGTTGTAATGGTGGGATATTTAGTATGAAAGAGGCGTCTCCCAGTGGGACGCCTCTTTTTTTGCGCCGCAGTAAAGCCTACACTGCGCAGTCTCAATACCAACCGCCGGGTGCAGATGTCGGACGATCGCAAATACGCCCTGCTGGGACGACCCCGCCGTGTCTGGGCGGTTGGCGCTGTGCATGGCGAGGCGACGCGGCTGGCCGCCCTGCATGACGATATCGGCCGGCGCTTCCAGCCGGGTGACCGGTTGGTCTATCTGGGCAACATGATCGGCCGCGGCCCCACCGTGCGGGAGACGATGGACGAGATTCTGTCCTTCCGTCGTCACATCCTGGCCATCCGTGGTGTCGTCGTCACCGATATCGTGTATCTGCGCGGCGGGCAGGAGGAGATGTGGCACAAGCTGTTGCAGCTTCAATTCGCGCCCGATCCGGTCGCCGTGCTGCAATGGATGGTGGGGCAGGGTCTTGACGCTACCCTGACCGCCTATGGCGGCAATGCCCAGTATGGGCTGGCCTGCGCCAAGGAAGGGGCCGTGACGCTGGCCCGCTGGACGGGGGAACTGCGCGCCGCCATGCGGGCCGCACCCGGCCATGACAATCTGCTGTCGGCCGTGCGCCGCTGTGCCTATACCAGTGCGGTGGACGGGGCCCCCACCGATCTTTTGTTCGTCAATGCCGGCCTGGACCCGGCCAAGCCGCTGCATATGCAGGCCGACATTTTCTGGTGGGGTGGCAGCAGCTTCTCCCGCATCGCTTCCGCCTATAACGGCTTCCGCCGCGTTGTCCGCGGCTATGACCCGACCCATGGGCCGGGACCGACCGTCACCGACCACACGGCCAGCCTGGATGGTGGGGCCGGGTTCGGCGGCCGCCTGATCTGCGCCTGTTTCGCGCCCGACGGGCGCATGCTGGAACTGGTCGAAGCCTGAATTTTGAACCGTTCAAAAATAATTCCGTCCCGGCGGTGATCCGCCGGAACCCTGCTGCCGTATCAGCCCATGACAAGGGAAGATTGTTCCCGGATGGCGATTGGCAAGGGAGAGTGACGGATGGCGCATCTTGACGATCCGGAGACCCAGCGGGCCAACCTGGCCTTCATCCGCAATGCGATGAAGCAGCCGCTGCTGGCCCGGGACCATGAGCTGGACCTGGCCCGCCGCTGGCGCGACCAGGGCGATGAACGGGCACTGCACGAACTGGTGCGCAGCTACACCCGTCTGGTCGTGGCGACGGCCAGCCGCTTCCGCCATTATGGCATCCCCATGGGCGACCTGGTGCAGGAAGGCAATGTCGGGCTGATGCAGGCGGCGGCCCGGTTTGAACCGGAACGCGATGTGCGCTTTTCCACCTATGCCGCCTGGTGGATCCGATCGGCCATGCAGGACCATATCCTGCGCAACTGGTCCATCGTGCGCACCGGGACAACGGCGGCGCAGAAATCGCTGTTCTTCAACCTGCGCCGCCTGCGCGCCAAGATCGCCGGCAATCCATCGTCGGAACATCTGTCCGACGATGCCCGCCAGCAGATCGCGCGCGAACTGGATATCGACGCGCATGAGGTGGAAACCATGGAAATGCGGCTGGCCGCCTGCGACCAGTCGCTGAACGCCACGGTATCGGTGGAGGGTGAGGGGGAGTGGCAGGATTTCCTGGCCGACCACCGCCCCAGCCCGGAAGATGTGGTCATCGGCATGCGCGACGGGCACATGCGGTCGAAATGGCTGGCGGAGGCGCTGGGCGAACTGAACCCGCGCGAACGCCAGATCATCGCCGAACGCCGGTTGCGCGATGAGGGCGCGACGCTGGAGGAATTGGGCCGCGCCCTGGGCGTGTCCAAGGAACGGGTCCGCCAGCTGGAAAACCGCGCCATGGACAAGCTGCGCGCCAGCATGATGAAGCGTGTGGCCGACGGCCGGGATCTGCTGATGGAGGCGTGACAGCCGTGCCGGGAGACCAGCGCCGGGGGGGGGGGGGGGGGGGGGGGGG
>NZ_JBMDKJ010000052.1:0-21854 GCF_057809655.1 Niveispirillum sp. FG148 | reverse complement strand
AGCCGGAGAGCGCGATGACAACGCCGCTCCTACACCACGCACGGGGACGTGATCGTCTCACGAGCGGTACATAAAACTCACGTTCGTGTCGGTACCCCCATAGGGGCTGACCGCGGACAACCAATATACCAGCGAGCAATTCCAGCGCCTGACGTCGGACAATGGCGTCACCTGCTCGATGAGCCGATCTGGCAATGTCTGGGACAACGCGGCCATGGAAGGCTTCTTCTCCTCGCCCAAGACCGAGCGGGTAAGCAAGAAGACATACCGGAAAGGGTGCAGGCAGGGCAATTTGCAGCAGGCTAAAATCAGTCACACCGTCCCCAACCTGTTTCCCAATTTATTCGGACATTGTCGTCGACTTGACAGAGTTCATGGTCTGAGACAGTGCCAATTATTCAAATAATGTTACAGGGGGCCGCGATGACGACAATGAGCCGAGCTAAATTTCTCACTGCAATCACCTGCATTGCACCTATTGCCACACAATCCTATGCCCAGGCGTCGCTGCCTGCACCTGGTGAGATTTTGGAAGAAATCGTCGTTACCGCAACCCGCCGCTCAGAGGCAATCCAAAATGTCCCTTTGAGCATACAGGTCATGAAGGGTGACGATCTAAACAAACAGGGAGCAATCAATTTCGCTGACTACGCCCGGACGCTCGCCGGTGTATCGTTCCAAGATGACGGGCCCGGCCGGGCACAGATTTTCATGCGCGGCGTTTCGACTGGCGGAGACGTCGACACGGGCAAGGAATCGACGGTCGGTGTGTATTTCGATGAGACGCCTGTCAGTGAAGGGTCATCACAGCCGGATCTGAAGCTTTTCGATATCACCAGAGTGGAGGTGTTGCGCGGCCCTCAGGGTACTCTTTACGGCAGCGGCTCGCTCGGCGGCACGATCAGAATCGTCACCAATCAGCCCGATGCCCGTCGGAGCGAAGGCCATGCCGAGTTGACCGGCTCTGTGACGGACGGCGGCGGCGCGAATGGCGCAGCGAATGCCTGGGTCAACATCGCGCTCGCGGAGAACACGGCGGCGCGTGCCGTTGCTTATACCCTCCACAATTCCGGATTTCTTGACAATGGCCTGACCGGCGAGAAGAACATCAACGACGAAACGACCTATGGCGGCCGCCTAGCGGTCAAGCATCAGTTCTCCGATACTGTAGATGTCGTCCTCACCGGGATATACCAACATAGCCACAGCGGATCGTATAACCGCGTCACCGACAATTACCCCCAGTTGACCAAGGATCAGAGCGAGCCTGAGCCGTTCGCCGACAGGATTGGCTCCATCAACCTCAAGGTGGAGGCTGATCTGGGATTTGCCGGGCTGACGTCGGCGACATCCTATTTCGACCGCAAGCGCGTATTTGAGAACGACATCGACTATTTCCTGGAAGCGGCCGTTGGAATTCCCGAAGGCAGGTCTCTCCTCTCCTACAAAGCCGAAGCCGTGACTCAGGAACTTCGTCTGGTATCGAAGACGGACGGGCCGTTCGATTGGCTGGTGGGTGGCTTCTTCGTGAAGCGCAACGACGATTACTCCCAGACGATAAACGATCGGGCGGCTCCCGCGGCCGCCATACCTGAGGATAACCTTTTCTACGCAACCACCGACGGCGAAGTTCGACAGAACTCCGGCTTTGCCGAATTAAGCTATAAGCCCATTGCGGACCTTAAGCTCACCGGAGGCCTGCGCATTGCCCACACGGTGCGGGATGCGGACGCGGTCAAGGCGGGGCTGTTCTTCGGAGGTGTCAGCGACCGCGAAACCGGCCGGTTCAGCGGTACCGCAACAACGCCGAAATTCAACATTTCATATAGCGCCGATCCCCAGTTGCTGGTCTATGCGCAGGCCAGCAAGGGTTTCCGGATCGGCGGTACCAATCCCGGCCTGCCGCCCTGCATCGAATGCGTCGTACAGTTGCAATCCCAGTTCAAATCCGACAAGCTTTGGAACTACGAGGTCGGTGTGAAATCAGAACCCCTTGGCGAGGGCCTTCTGACACTCAATGCTTCGCTCTTCTGGATTGACTGGAAGGATATCCAGCTCAGTGTCAGCCGCGAGGACGGCTTTACCGGCTTTGCCAATGCAGGCCGCGCCCGCAGCCGTGGCCTGGAAGTCGAAGCGAACGTCCGGCTCTCCCGGAATCTCCACTTCGGCACACAGGTTACCTATACCGATGCTGAATTGAGGTCACTAGCCCCCGGTCTTGAAGCCTTTGCCACCATCGGCGAGCAGTTGCCCCAGGTTCCACACTGGTCGAGTTCAGGCTACGCGGAATGGGGCATCGATATGGAAGCCGATGGACGCTTTTACCTGCGTGGCGACCTGCAATATCAGGGGCCACGGACCAATATCCTCGGACCGACCGCGGCACCGCTCAACGACTATGCAATTGCGAATGTGAGGATCGGCTTCGAGCAGCCCGGCTGGCAGGTGGCCGCCTTCATTTCCAATCTCACCAACAGCCGCGCCCAGCTCGGCCGGGACATTTTGTACGGTGCGAGAAACGGCAACCCGATCATGCTCGACCGCTACACAGTGAGCACACCGCGGATATTCGGCGTGACGGTTTCATCGGACTTCTAGGATGTCTTTTGAAAGCGCCGATGCTCAACCGGGCAAGATTTGAGATCCACCCGACACATCAACAAATATCGAGTGGACCTGGGAGCACTTCCATGACCGCAGACCCCTTTCAGACTTGGCCAGACGGTCATCATTCCCGCCGTTGGAGCAGAGCCATTTGTCGAGTGGCGATATTGTTTGCCTGCGTCTTCGCCACGGCCGCCATTCCCGCGTCGGGGCAGGGGGCGGACGATGCCGAAAAAATCGATAGGGCCCGTGCCCAGGCAATCGTCAGCAGCTTGCGGCACATCACCAGCGACACCGGGACCGAAGAATTGAAATCCGTCCGGATCGGCGGCGTTGATCAGTGGATCTCCGTCCGCGGCCGTGACCGTGCCAACCCGATCCTGTTGTTCATTCATGGTGGTCCGGCTGTGCCGGAGATGCCGGCCAGTTGGTTCTACCAAAGTCCCTGGGAAGATTATTTCACCGTTGTCCAGTGGGATCAGCGCGGAGCGGGCAAGACCATGGCCTCTTCGGATCCGGAAACGCTGGCCCAGAGCCTCAGCATCGACCGCATGGTTGGCGACGCGGAAGAACTGGTCGCCCACCTCCGCACGACCTATGGAAAGCGCAAGATATTCGTCCTGGGCCATAGCTGGGGCACGATTATCGGTGTGCGTCTGGCCGTGCGCCATCCGGATTGGCTCCACGCCTATATCGGCATGGGCCAGGCAGTGGATTTCGATGAAAATGAACGGCTCGGGACCGAGTTCGCGCTGCAACAGGCGCTGGCGAAAGGGAACCGGCAAGCGGAGGAAGAACTGCGCGCCATCATGCCCTATCCAGACAAGGGGCAGCCCCTATCCGTTGAGAAGATTCTGGTGCAGCGCAAGTGGCTGACCCTTTTCGGTGGCATGACATGGAACCGCCCCGACCTGTCCTTTCAGGAGGATGCCGCCCTTCTTTCGCCCGACTATGCACCGCGGGATCTTGCCGCGAAGGACTTCGCAGGCATTACCGCGATTGCGGTCTTGCCGGAAGTGGCGAAACTGAAATCGTCAGACATCACCCGGCTTGATTGCCCCATCTTCTTGCTGGCCGGCGAGCATGATCATGCCACCTCCAGTATTCTTGCGGAACGCTGGTTATCGACCCTGCAAGCACCCATGAAACGGCTGATCCACTTCAAGGGGGTCGCCCACGAAATTCAGTTCGAGGCGCCTGGCAGGCTGTTCTTCCATCTGGTCCGCGATGTCCGACCCCTGGCTGTGCAGGCCGGTGATGGGGCAAGTGCCGATTGATGCCACGCCTGCCGCCGATCCGGCTGTCTCCCCCCCAATTTTCCACGGAGCCTTCCGACGTGTTTGACCGCGGCCAGATATGGAAATCGACCGGCCTCTTGCTGGCATTGGCCCTTTCCACAACCAGGGCCGCCATTGCGGCACCTGTGGATCTGTCAGCCGATCAGCGTGACGCACGGGCCATCCTGTCGGCACTTGTTGCAACCGATACGAGTGCCGAAAAGGGAACCATGCAGGCGGCAACCCTGCTGCGCGCCCATTTCCTGCAAGCCGGATTTCCAGCCGCCGATCTGACCTTGCTGGTGCATCCCGCCCGGACCTATCAGGCCAGCCTTGTCGTCAGGTTGCGCGGGGATGGCTCAGAAAAGCCGCTGGTTTATCTGGGCCATCTTGATGTTGTCCCAGTGCATAACGAAGACTGGATGCTGCCCCCCTTCCAATTGACCGAAAGGGATGGCTGGTTCTATGGCCGTGGTGTTCTTGACATGAAGGGGGAGATCGCCAATCTGGCCGCCGCGATGCTTCGCTTGAAACGCGAGGGGTTCCGGCCATCCGGGGACATTATTGCGATTTTCAGCCCGGATGAGGAAGCCGGTGGTGGCGATGGTATCGGCTGGTTAGCGGAGACACAGGCGACGCTGTTGGATGCCCGGCTGGTGCTCAACCCCGATGCGCCCATTGCGATCGAACAGGCTGGTCAGCGTTCCTATTACGGTGTCCAGACGAGTGAAAAGCACTATGTCACGTTCGAAATCGAAGCCACCAATCCAGGTGGACACAGTTCACAGCCGCGCGCCGACAACGCGATCTATACACTGACCGCCGGCCTGAACAGGCTTGCAGTCTATCGCTTTCCAACCCGGATGACACAAACCGTGCGCGCCTATTATCAGGCGATGGCTGGCATTGTGGCACCGGATCAGCAGGAGGAACTGCGGGCCGTCGCGCGCGGCGATATTACCGCTGCCGACCGGTTGTCACGCCATCCGGCTGACAATGCACAATTGCGCACAACCTGTGTTGCGACGATGATCACGGCCGGGCACGCCGAAAATGCCCTGCCCCAGCGGGCCACAGCGACAGTTCAATGTCGTATGTTGCCGGGCGAAGCCGTGGAAGATGTCGAACACCATCTGAAACAGGCCCTGGACGAGCCCGGCCTTACCCTTCGCATCGCCAAGGCTTTCCGTCCAAGTCCGGAATCCGTTCCGACCAAGGCGATCATGGACAAGATCAAAGGCGTGATCGGCTCTCTTTGGCCGGGGCTGCACGTTGTGCCGATGATGGACGCAGGGGGGTCGGATTCCGTCTATTCGCGGTCCATGGGCGTGGACACTTTCGGCCTGCCATCAATCTTCGTCGATCAGGATGACATCCGTGCCCATGGGAAAGACGAACGTATCGGGGTCAGGGAATTCTATGACGGCACGGAATTGGCCTATCGGATGATGAAAGCCTTTGGGCAAGGATCATAGGACCAACCGAACGGAAACCCCGCGCAGACCAACCATAAGATCACGGTCCTATTTCAATGAAGGGCGGCAGTCCAATGATCATCTATACATGTGAGGGTTCGCGGGGATTGCGGGTCAGTTGGGCGGCCGCCGAACTGGGCCGCACCCTTGATTACCGGATGATGGCCTTTCCACCGCGTCTGCACCATCCGGACTATCTTGCAGAAAATGTACTGGGCACCGTGCCGCTGCTGGTCGATGGCGACGTCCGGCTGACGGAAAGCACAGCCATCGCGCATTATCTGGCGGTGAAAAGCGCCCCCAATACGCTGATCGTCCAGCCTTGTGAGCCGGATTACGGCTATTTCCTGGACTTTCTGCACCATGCCGATGCCACACTGACCTTCCCGCAGACAGTGTATCTCCGCTTCGCCGTCCTGGAGCGACATCGCGGATTGTCCGACGCGGGCAAGACCTATGGCCGCTGGTTCGCGGCGCGACTGGCACGGATCGAGCAACGGTTGGCCGGGCGGGAGTTCCTGTGTGCCGGGCGGTTCACCATCGCGGATATCGCTATCTGCTATGCGCTGTGGCTGGCGCAGCGCTTGCGGCTCGATGAGGCGTTCGGCCCCAATGTGACCGCTTATCTGCAACGCCATACCAGCCGTCCGGCCTTCCAATTGGCGGTTGACCGTGAACGGGAGGCCGGAAAGGGATTGTCACCGTCTATCCGGGAGCTTTTCGATGGGCTTCAACCAAGCATCAACGCATGATAATGGGAGACTGAAGGACATGGATGTCTGGGATTCGCCGGAATTCGACGATCACGAACAGGTGTGCCTGTTCGTCGATCCGCAAGTCGGATTGAAATGCGTTGTATCCATCCATTCGACGAAACGGGGTCCCGCCTGCGGCGGCACTCGCTTCAAGAATTATGAGACCGATCGGCACGCGCTGGACGATGCGCTGCGGCTATCACGGGCCATGTCGTATAAGTCGGCGTTGGCTGGCCTGCCGATCGGGGGTGGCAAGGCTGTCATCATCGGCGATCCAGAACGGATCAAAAGCCGCGACCTGCTGCACGCCTATGGCCGGTTCATCAACCGCATCGGAAAGACCTTTGCAACCGGCGAAGATGTCGGTATGAGCGTCGCCGACGTGGAAACCATCGCCGAGGTCAGCCCCTATATGGCCGGTACCTCTGCCAATTCCGGTGACCCTTCAATTCCGACGGCCAAGGGTGTCGTTCACGGTTTGCGCGCTGTTGTGAATTGGCAATTCAAACAGCAGGGCTTCCACCAGATGCGCGTTGCCATCCAGGGCCTTGGTGCCGTCGGCTGGAAGGTGGCTGAGCAACTGCACGCCGAAGGCGCGGCCCTGACCGTTGGCGATGTCCGTGAGAATGTCGTTGCCGCCGCCGTCGCCCGGTTCGGCGCGAAAGCCGCATCGACGGCGGATATCCACCGGCAAGATGTCGATCTGTTTGCGCCTTGCGCGCTGGGTGGCGTCATAACAGAAACGTCGGCCTTGGAAATCAAGGCGAAGGCCGTCGCCGGCGCCGCCAATAACCAGCTTTCCAGCCCGGCCGCCGGACAAATTCTCGCCGAACGCGGCATCCTGTTCGCCCCGGACTATGTGCTTAATGCCGGCGGCATCATCAGTGGCGCACAGGCGCTGAGCACCATTCCGGGGCGGGAGAAAATTGCAATGCCCCGGATCGATGAAAGCCTGGCCGCCATCCATGATCGCCTGATGATGATCTTCTCGCGAGCCGCGTCGGAAGGCAAAACCCCGGAGACCAGTGCAGAAGAAATGGCGAGAGAGATGATTGGACGATGTACCTAGCCGGATGGATCAGTACCCGGCTATGGACGATCATGGCTCATCTTGTTCATACTCGGCACTATGGATGAGAAGCATTCAATGTTTGATTTCCTGCAGTGGATGGACGCGGACGTTAGCGAGGCCTATCGTGCCGCAGTCCGCGTTCGCAAATATGCTGCCGGCCAAGTCATCTATTTACAGGGGGATACCGGCACGGAAATGTTCCGCCTGCTCTCCGGTTCGGTGCGGATGGCAGTGAACCGACCCGATGGCCGGGAGGTCGTCTATATCATCTTCAAGCCGGGGGACTGCTTCGGCGACAGCAGTTTGGTAGACGAGGATTTGCGGCCGCAAACTGCGGAGGCATTAACAGAAGTCAATCTGGAAGTCCTGGATCTGGCAAACTTCAAGCGCCTGCGTGCGCAGTTTCGCAATTTCGACGATGCCTTGCTGAAACTGCTGGCCCGGCAGATGCGGTTCATCAGCATGCATTATGCGGATGTCAATCTCAGTCCGCTTGCAGCCAGATTGGCCGGTCGTATCGTCAATGCGGTGCAATCCGCCCGTTCTTCACGGACATATGCCACACATTTTGTAGTGCCGCTGTCGCAGTCAGAATTGGCCGCGATGGTGGGCACCTCCCGCCAGTCAGTCAACAAGGTGCTGCAATCCTTCCAAGCCGAAGGATTGCTGCGCATCGAATATGGCAATCTGAAGGTCCTTGACCTTGATCGCCTACGCGACCGGGCTGCCCATGCCCAATAAAGTATTTATATATGCCAATATAAGGAAACAATAATATCTCCCATCTTCATAGTCAACCAGTATTAATTAAAAGACATTGGATGAGACTGTCATCAATTTGACAGAGAAATCCTTATGCACCGCAGATATTTGCGCTCTGCCGATCACTGGAGCCCAAATTGTCCCCGATGCACATCTCTGGCAACGCTATCGCGCCTATCACGCTCGACGATAAATGGACCGTCGAGAAGGGGCGTATCCTGATCAACGGCAACCAGGCCATCGCCCGTGTTCTGCTTGATCAGGCACGGATTGATCGACGCCGCGGCATTGCCAGTGCTGGCTTCATAACCGGCTATCGCGGCTCGCCGTTGGGAAATCTGGATTCCACGTTATGGTCGATCGACAAACGACTGATCGAACACGACATCCGTTTCCTGCCGGGCGTGAATGAGGATCTGGCCGCAACGGCCGTGCGTGGAACACAGCAGCTCGACTTCGTGCCAGGTGCCAAGCGGGCGGGTGTGTTCGCCGCTTGGTATGGCAAGGGCCCAGGCGTTGACCGGTCGCTGGATGCCCTTAAGCACGGGAACCTTGCGGGCACCCATCAAAGCGGCGGCGTGCTGGTGTTTTATGGCGATGATCATGGGGGTAAATCATCGACCGTGGCCCATCACAGTGAACAGGCCATGGCGTCCGCGCTCATTCCCTCTCTTTACCCGGCGCATGCCGGTGAGATCATCGAATATGGCCTGCTGGGCTATGCCCTTTCCCGGCTGAGCGGCTCCTGGGTTGGCATCAAGTGCGTCAACGAGGTCGTCGAGCAGACAGCCACCGTTGATATCGATCTGTCGGGCTTCGCCCCGACCCTGCCGACACCGCCGGTACTGCCATCCGGTGGCCTTCATATCCGACGAGCAGCCTTCGACCCGCTGCACGATGAGTTGATTGCCACCGACTATCGCCTCCCCCTGGTTCGCCAATTCGTGCGCGCCAACCGGCTCGATCGGGTGATATTCAAGGCACCGCTCCCCAGACTGGGCCTGATCGTGGCGGGCAAGAGCTATGGCGACACGCGCTCAGCGCTGGTGATGCTGGGTCTCAGCGACGAAAAGGCACAGAGCCTTGGAATCTCCCTCTACAAGGTAGGATGTATCTGGCCCCTCGAACCGGACGGTCTGCTGGATTTCGCCCGGGGGCACGAAACGCTGTTCGTCATTGAGGAAAAGAAGAGTTTCATAGAGCTCCAGGCTGCCGGCATCCTGGTCAACCAAGCGATCCGCCCCCTGTTGTTGGGAAAGCAGGACGAAGTCGGTAAACCCTTGCTGTCGTCGGCATTGCCACTCGATCCGGTAATGATCGCCCTGGCCATCGCCGTTCGTCTGGCAACCCTGGGCTTGGTTGATAAGGCATTGCAGCAGGCCGCAGCAGCGCTTCGCCAACGCCAGGAATCGCGAACCGGGTCCAAATCCCCAGGCGTCCGCAGCCCCTATTTCTGTTCGGGCTGCCCTCACAGCCGATCAACACGCGTGCCGGACGGCAGTCTCAGCATGACCGGGATCGGCTGTCATACGATGGCCGGTTTCGCCCGACCATCCGAAGCGCTGCTGCCGACCCATATGGGAGGCGAGGGTGCAAACTGGATAGGGCTCGCCCCCTTCACGGATACACCGCACATTTTCCAGAACATGGGCGATGGCACCTATTTTCATTCCGGGCTGCTGGCCATCCGGGCGGCAATCGCGGCGGGCGTCAATATAACCTACAAAATTCTCTACAATGATGCGGTCGCCATGACTGGCGGGCAACCCCTGGATGGTGCCCTGTCGGTGGCGGCAATCGCCAATCAGGTGCGGCATGAAGGGGTGCGGACCATCGTGATTGTCAGCGACGAGCCCGATAGATATCGGGCGGTGTCGGAGTTACCCGACGGCACCCGCGTCTGGCACCGGGATAATCTCGACCAGGTTCAGTGCGACCTGCGGCAGGTGCCCGGGTGCACGGTGCTGATCTATGAACAGACCTGTGCCGCCGAGAAGCGGCGCCGCCGCAAGCGTGGGCATTATCCGGATCCGCTGCGGCGGCTCCACATCGCCCAATCCGTCTGCGAGGGATGCGGCGACTGCTCGGTGCAGTCGACCTGCGTCAGCCTTGTTCCCGTTGAGACCGAATTCGGTACGAAGCGGCAGATCGATCAGGCGAGCTGCAACAAGGATTTCAGTTGTCTCAACGGTTTCTGCCCCAGCTTCATCACCGTGGAGGGCGCCGAACCGCGAAAGGAAACGGTCAGACGGAGATATGGGCCGTCCACCAACCTGCCGGATGCCCCGCGCGCGCCTTTGGGCCAGACCAGCTACAATCTGATGATCGCCGGGATCGGTGGCACCGGCGTGGTCACGGTTGGCGCTATCCTGGGCATGGCCGCCCATCTTGACGGGCTGGCGGTGTCATTGTTCGACATGACCGGCCTGGCACAAAAGAACGGCGCCGTTTACAGCCACGTGCGCATCGCCGTACGGCCAGAGATGCTGCACGCCCAGCGCTTGGCCGGCGATGACGCCGATTTATTGCTCGGCTTCGACCTTGTCGCCGCCACTGCGGCGGAAGCCGCCAGCACGTTGCGACACGGTCGGTCCCGCGCGATCGTCAATTCGGATGTGCAGCCCACCGCCGCTTTCCAGTTCGACCGCGACAGCCGTATCAGCGCACCACCCTTTACAGCCAGGCTGCAACAGCATCTGTCACAAGATGCGCTTATCGGCGTAGAGGCTGCGTCACTTGCGCAAACCCTGTTGAGCGACGCGATCGGCGCGAATTTCTTCCTGGTGGGGGTGGCAATCCAGAGCGGTCTCCTGCCGATCGGAAGCACTGCGATCGAACAGGCCATTCGGCTGAATGGTGTAGCCGTCCATCTCAATCTGAGCGCGCTGGCGCTCGGGCGCCTCTATATTGCGGACAGGTCGGCCTTCGACGCCTTGCTGCCGGCGAAGGCCCCGCCGGTTGTCCAAACACCCGAAAGCATCGTGGAGCGGTTCGCGGAGCATTTGGCGGCCTATCAGGACCCAGCTTATGCGAGACGTTACCGCGAGCGCGTCGCACAGGTACAGGCGGCGGAGCGGCAAATGGGAATGCACGGTCTGGCGGCCGCCGTGGCCCGCAACTATGCCAAGCTGCTAGCCTACAAGGATGAGTACGAAGTGGCGCGGTTGCTGTCTCATCCGGATCTGCTGGCAGAGTTGAAGGCCAGGTTCGATGGGAAGCTCAGGCTCAGTTTCAATCTCGCGCCGCCCATGTTTGCGGGCACCACCGCTGGTCGGCCACGCAAGCGACGCTATCCGGTTCACCTAGCCCTGCCCATATTCCGACTGCTGGCGCAGTTCAGGCGATGGCGCGGAACGCCATTCGATCCCTTCGGCTACACCGCAGAGCGACGGGCCGAACGCGCCCTCATCACCGAATACGAAAATACAATCGACACGGTCGTCGAAAAATTGGGCGCTGCCAATCACGCGCTGGCCATCGACCTTCTAGCACTGCCCGACACCATCCGCGGCTACGGACCGGTGAAGTTGGCAGCAATCGACGGCTACCAGAAAGCCCGGGAGGTTGCTTTGCGGAAATTCCTCGACAATTGTCCAAAAGGGGCCGCGGCATGACCACCATGATTTCCCCAAATATGGAGAGGTCGAACGCCGCTCTGCGTCGCGCGGCTGCGGCGGGGTTTCTCGGAACCTTCGTTGAATGGTTCGACTATGCCTGTTACGGCTATTTGGCGGTGATCTTCGCCACAATCTTCTTTCCACAGGAAGATGGGCGGGCCGGGCTGATCTCCACCTATGCCATATTCGCCTTGTCATTCGTGGTTCGGCCCATCGGCGGGGTCATTTGGGGGCATGCCGGCGACCGGATCGGCCGCAAATCGACCTTGTCACTCTCCATCCTTGTCATGTCCGTCGCCACCGCGGTGATCGCCTTCCTGCCAACCTATGCCATGGCCGGTTTCGCTGCCCCGCTCTTGTTGCTTGGCACGCGATTGGTTCAGGGTTTCGCAGCTTCGGGAGAATATGCCGGTGCCGCTTCTTTCCTTTCCGAATATGCCCCACCGGAACGGCGGGGACTGTTCACTTGCCTGGTCCCCGCCGGCGAGGCGGCCGGCCTTTTGGCCTCGTCGCTTCTCGTCGCCGTGCTGCATTTCCTGCTCTCCGACGCGCAACTGCTGGCATGGGGCTGGCGGCTTCCCTTTCTGCTTGCTCTGCCCTTCGGCTGCCTGGGTCTGTTTATCCGCGCGCGGCTGCAGGAAACGCCACAATTCAGGGACCTGGAACGCGGCCAGGAGGTGGCAAACGTACCGGTCAGGGAACTGCTGACCCATCATCGGCCACAATTGCTGACCGCCTTCGGGGGCACGATGATCAATGCGGTCGGCTTCTATATCCTGCTGGGCTACATGCCGGTCTATCTGACCGCTGAACTCGGCCTCAGCGACAAGGTGGCCTTTGCCGGCTCTTCCATTGCACTGGCCTTCTATCTCGGCGGTATCTTCCTCATGGGCCTGCTATCGGACCGCCAGGGCCGACGGCGGATTTTGATCGCATGCTCTCTGTCCTTCACGATCCTGACGGTTCCCGTATTCCTGCTCATCGGGCATGTCTCACCGGATTTAACAGATAATTCAGGGGTGGCCGGCACGATCGCGGGCTGGAGTATCCTGGCTGTCTGTTTGGCGATGAACGGCGGAACCCTGCCGACCTATCTATGCGAGCTTTTTCCGGCCCGGGTCCGGTTCTCTGGATTTGCGGTCAGCTTCAACGCCGCGAACGCGCTGTTCGGTGGCAGCGCCCCGCTCATCTGCACCTGGTTGATCGGAGCAACAGGCAGCAAGCTGGCGCCAGCCTGGTACCTGATACTTGCATCGCAAATCACCCTTATCGCAGTCATCTGGGGACGCGCCGCCAGTTCCGTGACCATCCCAACATCCTCCCGTAATCCGGAGCAATCACCATGAGCGGCCACACCTATGAAGGGGGCAGACTGAATCTGCCCTTCGTCGGTATCTGCACTTTCGGCAAAAGCCCCTATATTGAGGATTGGTCGCGTATCAACGCGGATATTGCGATCCTTGGTGCACCATTCGATGCCGGTACCCAATATCGGGCCGGTGCCCGCTTTGGTCCACGGTCGGTGCGCGAGGCATCCACCTTGTTCAGCTTTGGCCATGCCGGTGCCTATGATCATGAAGATGATCGGGTCTATCTGGGACCCGATATTCGCATGGTCGATGTCGGCGACGCCGACATCGTGCATACCGATACGGCCCGAAGCCACGCGAATATCCGCAAGGGCGTGGAGGCCATTCTCGCCGCCGGTGCCCTGCCGGTCGTGATAGGTGGCGACCATTCCATCAATATCCCCTGCATCGATGCCTATGAAGGACGTAAGCCCTTCCACGTCCTTCATATCGACGCCCATCTCGATTTCGTGGACGAACGTCACGGTGTGCGTTTCGGCCATGGAAACCCATTGCGGCGGGCCGCCGAAAAATCCTATGTCACCGGGCTGACCCAGGTTGGTATCCGTAACGTATCCTCCACGTCACGGGATGGCTATGACGAAGCCCGGGCGATGGGGTCCGACATTATCTCGGTACGCCAGATGCGGGCACTTGGTGCCAAGGGCGTGATCTCCCGCATCCCCAAAGGGTTGCCGGTCTATGTGACATTGGATATCGACGCCTTTTGTCCCTCCATTGCCCCCGGTACGGGAACACCAAGCCATGGTGGCTTCCTTTACTATGAAGTCCTGGAGATGTTGCAGCATGTGGCGTACCATCATGAGATCGTGGGCATGGACCTCGTTGAGGTTGCTCCCGATTATGACCCGACCGGCAGTACGTCGATCCTCGCTGCGCAGATTCTTTTGAACTTCCTGGGTATGGTGTACGCGACACGCAGGATTTCTGGCTCATCGTAGTGACCGAAGGGAACGCAGATGAGGCAGAAATCCTCCCTTACGCAATCAGCCACTTCTGTCCCAAAGGGCCTGACGGCGGACACGCCAGATCGATGAGCCGCAAAAGGCGCTGATCCTGGAACAGTTGCGCGCGGGTCAGCCCGGCAGCACTTGCTTCCGGCGTTGCAGGTTCCGGATCGACAAAGGTGGCTGGAACAGACGCTGCCGGCGTTGCCGGCGGCGGCAGCGGGGCACAGGCCGACAGGGTCAGCAGGAGCGGGAACAGGATGGAAAAGCGCATGGGCTTGGTCCTTGCCCCGACGACAACACCGTCGGGGCCGTGGGGAGAGGCCGTGGAGATTGAGGGCAGATTCGCACCCGGTCAGAGCAGGCGCCGGAGCCGGGGCAACAGCCAGTCCTCAACATCGCGGACATAGTCGAATAGCACCGGCACGAAGATGAGGCTGAGCGCTGTGGACGATATCAGCCCGCCGATCACCGCGATCGCCATCGGAGCCCGGAAGGCCGTATCCAGGCCCAGCCCCAGGGCAATGGGCAGCATGCCCGCCAGCATGGCCAGCGACGTCATGATGATCGGCCGGGCCCGGATGGTGCAGGCCTCGACGATGGCCACGCGCCGGGCTGTACCGCCGCGGATGCTCTCCACCATGTAATCAATGAGCAGGATCGAGTTCTTGTCGGCGATGCCCATCAGCATCAGGATCCCGATCGCCGCCGGCATATTGAGGTCGGTTCCGGTCAATAGCAGGGCCAGGAAGGCCCCGCCGATGGACAGCGGCAGCGCGGCCATGCGGGTCAAGGGCTGTATCCAGTCCTTATAAAGCAAGACCTGGATCGCATAGACCATCATCAGCCCCGACCCGATGGCGGTCAGGAAGCGGGAGAACAGGTCGCCCATCTCCTCCACATCGCCGGTGTCGCGGACCTCGATTTCCTTTGAAAGCGCGCGCATGGAGGGAAGGTTGCGGATCGCCGCCATCGCATCGCCCAGGGGCAGTCCGTCGAGATTGGCCTCTACCGCGATCTTGCGGCGGCGGTCATAACGCTCGATGGTGGACGGGCCGGAACCGAAGCGGATATCGGCCACGGTGCCCAGCGTGACGGAGCCCCCCGATATTGTGGGCAGGCGCAATTCCCGAATGGTGTCCAGAGAGGTGGCGGGACCTGCGGCCAGCCGCGCGCGGATCGACAGGCGCCGTCCGTCACGGTTGAGCTTGGCCAGATTGCTGTCCGTGTCGCCAATGGTGGCGATATTCACAGCATCGCTCAGCGCCTGCATGGTGACGCCCAACTGCGCGGCCTTGGCAAAATCGGGGACGATCAGGATTTCCGGCTGGGCCGCGGGCATGGTGCTGCCAACGGCGTTGATGCCGGCGATGTGGCGCATGTCGCGTTCGATGGCGATGGCGGCTTCTTCCAGGGCCGTCACATTCTCGCTGGTCAGCGCGATGCTGATATCCTTCATGCCCATGGAATTGGCGAATTTTACGCGGGCGTCTGGCACGGCCGCCAGTTCCGGCAGGACCCGGCTTTCAAAGTCGCGCTGGCTGAGGTCGCGTGCCTTGGGCGGCACCAACTTGATGTCCAGGGTGGCGATATTCACGCCCAGATCGCTGCCGGACCGGGTCAGAACATATTGCACTTCGGGGTGCTTCTTCAGCATGCCGGCCACACGTTGTGCCACCGCATCGGTCTGTGCCAGGGTGGCACCGCGGGGCAGTTCGATGGTCAGGCTGGATTGCGAATAATCCTCGTAAGGCAGATAGCCGGTCGACAGAAACGGCATCATGCCGAATGACAAAACGAGGCTGAGGGCGGCGATGCCCAGCGTTTTGGCGCGATTATCCAGCGTCCATTCGACCAGACGGCGGTACCGCGCGGTCCATACGCCTGCCGCTTCGGCATTGTGCGCCGGCGGTTTCAAGCAATAGGCAGCAATCAGCGGCGTCAGCAGTCGCGCCACGACCAGCGAAAAAAACGCGGCCACGGCTACCGTCACACCAAATTCCATGAAGAACTGGCCCGATGTGCCGCCCATGAAGCTGACGGGCAGGAACACGGCGCAGATCACCGCCGTCGTCGCCACCACCGCCAGTCCGATCTCGTCAGCGGCGATCATCGCCGCGTCATAGGGCCTTTTCCCCGATGCCATATGGCGATGGATATTCTCGATTTCGACGATGGCATCATCGACCAGCACACCGGTGACCAGCGATATCGCCATCAGGCTGACGAAGTTCAGCGAGTAGCCCAGCAGGTGGATGACCAGGAAGGTGGGGATGATCGACAGGGGGATGGTCAGCGCCGCCAGCACCGTCGCCCGGCCGTCGCGCAGGAACAGGAAGACGACCAGGATGGTCAGCGCCGCCCCTTCGACGAAGGCCGACAACGTTGAATCGTAGCTGGTCTGCGTGAAGTCGACGAGCGAGAAGATCTCGGTGAAGGTGATGGCCGGATTGGCAGCCTGCAGCTCCGCCACCGCTGCCTTGATGGCGGCACCGGTGGAAATCTCGCTGGCCCCTTTCGCGCGCTGCACGGAGAAAGTGACAGCCGGCTTGCCGTCGATGGTCGTAATCGAACGTGCCTCCACCCCGCCGTCGGTCACTTCGGCGATATCGCCCAGCCGGACGGCCCGGCCGCCGCCAAGCGCAATCCAGGTGTCGCGCAAAGCCTCCACCGACGGTGCCCCGCCGAGCGTCCGCAAGCTGTACTCCCTGCCCGCCTGAACCAGGCGCCCGCCGGGAAAGTCGGCGCTGGTCTGGGCCAGTTGGCGGCTGATATCGGCGGCGGTCACGGCGAAGGCCGACAGTCGTGCGGGATCAAGGGTGACCGTGATCTCATGGGTGACGCCACCATGACGTGTCACCTTAGCCACGCCCGGAACCGCCAGCAGGCGGCGGCTGACAGTATCGTCGATATGCCACGCCAAATCCTCCGGCCGCATATCCGTGGCGGCGACGCTGTAGGCAAGCAGGGCGCCCCCGTCCCCCTCCTCCCGCCGGACCTGCGGTTCCTGGATGGTGCGCGGCAACTGGTCCCGAAGGCCGGCGACAGCATCGCGCACGTCATTCGTGGCGCGGTCGAAATCCGTCCCCAGATGGAATTCGACACTCGTTGTGGAAACCCCTTCGGAGATGGTCGAAATGATGTGCTTCACCCCCCGCAACCCGGCCAGGGCCCCTTCGACGCTGCGGGTGATCTGGGTTTCCATCTCGCTTGGTGCCGCGCCGGGCTGGCTGATCGTGACGCTGACCGCCGGCACGATAATGTTGGGCATGTTGTTGATGGGGAGTTTCGAGAAAGCGACCAGCCCGGCGATGGTCAGGGCCAGGAACAGGACGATCGGCGGGATGGGATTACGGATGGCCCAGGTGGAGACCGGCATCGACATGATCAGCGGCCCTCCACCAGCTGCACGATATCGCCAGACCGGACCAGCGATCCGGCACGGGTGACGACGGGCAGTTCAGGTGTCACCCCGGCGACCAGCGCCAGTTCATCCTTCTGGGCCAGCAGGGTGACCGGGTGGCGGGCGATCCGGCCTTCGGCCTCGACCGTCCAGACAAAGGGGCCGGCGGCATCACGCTGGATGGCCGTGGCCGGGACGGCCAGGGCCGTCACCATGGTCAGGGCGATGTCGCCATGGACAAAGCTGGCGATCTTCAAATCCGGCCTGTCGGGGATCGATACCCGGACCGGGAAGGCACGGTCGGATGCGTCGATGCGGGGTGACACCAGCCGCACTGTGCCTGTCAGCGGTTCCGGCAGGCCCGCGATGGACAGGGTGACGGCCGCCATCGGCGACACACGATTGGCCGCACCCTCCGGAACCCGCAGTTCCGCCTCGATCTCGCCATTGCGGGCGATGCGGAACAGGGGGTCGCTGCTGTTCACCAGCCCGCCGGCTTTGGCCTGGCGCTCAAACACGGTCCCGCCTTCGGGTGCCATGACGATAGTGCGCCGTTCGGCCAGCCTTGCTTCTTCCAGCCGAGCCTGGGCCACGTCCATGGCGCTTTTCTTTTCGGTGACCAGGCCGAGGCTGACGGCCCCGGTATCCTTGATGGAATCGACGCGGGCGAATTCGTCCCGGGCCTTGGCGTATTCGGCCGCCATCTGCGCGACCTGCAATCGGACGCTTTCGGCGTCAAGCACGGCCAGCCTGTCGCCCTTGCGGACGCGGTCGCCGATATCGGCCGACAGGTGTCGGATGCGGGCATTGGCAATCTCTGCTACAATCGTGACTTCTTCGCGCGGGACCAGTGTTCCGGTCACCGCCAAATGCTCCACCACGCGCTCCTGCCGGGGCCGCGTGACCGTCACGGTCAGGATGCCGCCGGGCGTGGCCGCCGGTTCGGGCGCCGGCTCCTCTCGTGAAAAGGAGATGGCGGCATAGGCCAATGCCCCCAATGCCGCCGCTGCAAGAAAGATCGTCCGCTTCATGTTTCTGCAATCTCTGCTCAAAGGCGCGACGCCTGGCGCCGGCCATCCCTCGCCTTGCTCGCAAAGAGCGATTGCGTTTGCGCCGAGGGTGTGTGGAGATTTGATGGAGATCGATAGAAACGGACGGTGATGGTGGAAGAGCGAGCACTGGTGCTGATCGCGGAGGACGAGCCCGACATTGCCGACATCCTGACCGCCTATCTGGAACGGGCGGAGATCCGCGTCGTCCGGGCGGAGGATGGGCGGCGCGCGCTGGACCTTCACCTGTCGTTGAACCCCGATTTACTGCTGCTGGACGTGCAGATGCCGCGTCTGGACGGCTGGCAGGTGCTGGCTGAGATTCGCCATCGCAGCGACACCCCCGTGATCATGCTGACCGCCCTGGATCAGGATATCGACAAGCTGATGGGCCTGCGCATCGGCGCCGACGATTATGTCGTGAAGCCCTTCAATCCGGCGGAGGTTGTGGCGCGGGTGAAGGCTGTGCTGCGCCGGCGGAGTGGAGAGGGCTGGGCCGCATCGCGCCGTGTCCTTCGCTTCGGCGCCCTGACCATCGATCTGGAGGGGCATCAAGCGGCCGTGGCGGGCAAGGATGGGGGCGAGACGGCGCTTGACCTGACCTTGACCGAATTCCGTCTGTTGGCCCACCTGGCCCGGACGCCGAAACGGGTGTTCAGCCGTGGTGAGCTTCTGGAAACCTGCCTGCCGGAAGGCGAGGCACTGGAACGCACGGTCGACAGCCACTTGAGCAAGCTGCGCAAAAAGCTGGAAGCGCAGGGAGTGGCCGGCGTGCCCACGAACGTGCGGGGCGTCGGTTATCGCCTGGGGGGAGCGTGACGTCGATGTCCGAGTGGCAAAAGGGGTCCGGCCTGCGCCGCCAGATCGTCCTGTCGATGACGATTCTGGCGTTCGTGGTGACCTTGCTGGTGATCTGCGGATCCTATGTGTTCTACGCCGTATTCCTGACCTACTCCCCGGACAGCATTTCCGAAGATCTCGTCCCAGCCCCAGCGGAACTCACCTGGATGGCCGTGACGATGCTCGCGGCGCTGGTGCTGGCGATGGGCGTCGCGGTCAAGCTGGCCCAGCGAATTCTGGCGCCCCTCAACTCCGTTGCCGATAACCTGCGACGGGTGGCGGAGGGTGATCTTTCCGCCCGTGCAACCGCCGACGACCAGTCGATGGGCGAAGCGACGCGCCTTGTCTCCGACTTCAACAATCTCGCCGAACGTCTGGAACGCATGGCCCGGGACCGCGCGTTCTGGAATGCCGCGATTGCCCATGAACTGCGAACCCCGGTGACGGTGCTGCGCGGCCGTCTTCAGGGGCTGGCAGAGGGGGTGTTCCAGCCGACCCCTCAACTGCTTTCGGGAATGCTGAGCCAAGTGGAGGGCCTTTCCCGGCTGATCGAGGATCTGCGCGTGCTCAGCCTGGACGAAAGCGGCCGCCTGATGGTTCAATTGGAGCAGTGCGAGCTCGCCGCCGAGATCCGGTCCACGGTGCATGCCTTTGAACCGACCTTGCGCGCCGCGGGTTTCACGCTTTCCCTGGAACTGGACGAAATCGAAGCGATCTGCGATCCGGTACGGATGCGGCAGGCCCTGCTGGCGTTGCTGGACAACGCCGTCCATCATGCAACCCCCGGCCCGTTGCGCGTCCGCTTGTTCGAAAGCGTCGGTATGGCTCACCTTCAGGTCGAGGATACTGGGCCGGGAATTCCCGACGGATCAACCGAGCGCGTGTTTGAAGCGTTCCATCGCGGTCAGGACCATAGATCCGGTCGGGGCAGCGGCTTGGGTTTGGCCGTGGTGAAAGCGGTAGCGCGGGCGCACGGAGGTGACGCAACGTGCCGTGCCTCAGGTGCGGGGGGAACGGCTTTCGAATTGGTTTGGCCCGCATGAAGAGACGATCCTGCTTGAGTGACCTTGCCTAGGTTTTCAGGTCCTTTGCTACTCAGCCCCCGATAAGGAGGGTGGCCGTCAAAGGGCCCTTTGACGGCCACTGTCCAACTTGTCCGCCTATCTCCATTTACAATGACTTTCCGGACACATAGATTAACGGACAAGTTTACGGACAAGGGCGGACCACGATGGCCGAAATCGGATATGCCCGCGTCTCCACCAGCGAACAGGACCTCGCCCTCCAACTCGACGCCCTCGCCAAAGCCGGCTGCACCCGGGTCTTTAAGGACAAGGCCTCCGGTGCCAGGACCGACCGGCCCGGCCTGACAACCGCCTTGGCCTTTCTGCGGGAGGGAGATGTTCTTGTCGTCTGGAAGCTGGACCGGCTCGGCCGTTCGCTCCCCCATCTGATCGAGACGGTCACGACGCTGGAAGCACGGGGTATCGGCTTCCGGTCGCTGACGGAAGCCATCGACACCACCACGCCCGGCGGCCGCCTGATCTTTCACATCTTCGGAGCGTTGGGGCAGTTCGAACGCGACCTGATCCGGGAACGGACCCGCGCCGGCCTGGATGCCGCCATCGCCCGTGGGCGACGCGGTGGCCGCAAGCCCGTGGTCACCGACGACAAGCTGCGACGGGCGATGGCCTTGATCGCCCAGGGACTGACGGTTCGGGAGGCGGCCGCCAGGATCAAGGTTGGGAAGACCGCCCTCTACGCAGCCATGGACAAGGTTTCTGATGCCGAAACAGCTGACTGAAAGCCGCTGTTCGCCCTACGTTCGCGCAAACCGGACAATATGATCACTTTCGTGTCCGGACCCCTCATAGGTGAAGCTCATCGCCACCGTCGGCGCCGTGCCGCTCACGCCCGTGGGCGGACGCGGCAGGGTGACGTCGGCCGAGAGCTTGCGGCCGGCTGTGTCGTAGGTGTGGGTGCGCAGTGTCGTCACCCCCGCCTTCTCCGCCACCACCCGGCCCAATATGTCCAGCCCATAGCTGGTCACGGCCAAGCCGGGGCGGGTGATGCTGACCGGCCGGTTCAACGCATCGTAAGCCGTCGTGCTGACCGTCCCGTCCCGCTGCGTGAAGCGCGTGCGGTTGTCGTTGACGTCGTAGGCGTAACTCTCCGCCTTGCCATCCGGGTAGGACAGGATCGACAACCGCCCGAACCCATCATAGGCATGGGCCAGCACATTGCCGCGCGGGTCGGTGATGGTGCGGACCTGATCATCGTCATAATAGGCATAGGTGGCGCTGTCCTGGACCAGATCGGTCCCCACCGCCGACCGCTCGATCCGCTTGCGCCCGGCAATGTCATAGACCAGCTCCGACACCCGCGTGCGCCCCGTCTCCCACGGGGCCGTCACCCGGATCGACCGGTCCAGCGGGTCATAGTCGGTGACCGTGACCCGGCCCAGCGGGTCGGTCACGCTCCGGGGCTGGTCGGTGGCCGTGTACAGCGTCGAGGACACCGCATAGGGCACGCCCGGCATGTCCGACGACCGCTTCTCCTCCCGAACCCGGCCGACATCGTCATAGACCCAGTCCGTCCGCGACAGGATCGTCTGGGCATAGAGTGTGAGAGACCGTCCCAAACCTGGGGGGAGGATGGTAAGTCGCTTCCGGACGGCGACGGT
>NZ_JBMDKJ010000051.1:0-22242 GCF_057809655.1 Niveispirillum sp. FG148 | reverse complement strand
TGACTCCTCCATTGCGTCCCCAATCGTATACGATATATCATGCGCCCTGCATAGGAGTTTTCGCGAGGCGCGTTGCGACACGCGCCCGCTCGGCCGCCCCCATTCAGAGCGCAAGGGAGGCCTCCTCCGAATGGGAGGGGCTTGCGCAACCAAGTGCAACATGACAGGGGGAGTGTTTCAGAGTTGTAGACCGACACGCTCCGAATGGTGGGCACGGGCGGGGCGACGTTGGAGGGAGTATAGCGGGGTTGAGGGCGGAAGTCAGCTTTGCGCCCCAATGTGGCCTTTCAAACAACCGGGCCGTTCTCGCAAAAGCGGACATCCAATGTCATTTTGAGATTGAGGTCTTCGGACTTCTGTCCTTGGACGGACTTGCGGCCAGATCATGAACGCTTCAGGAACTGGCGCCGGGCCATATCTGGGGGGACTGTCCGAACGGCCGCACCGCTGGAAACGGGCTTCATGGGTTCATCTCCATCTGCTCTGCCTCGCGGCTCGCGGCTACAACGGCATCCCTGGTGAAGGAAAGTTCGCGCAGTCGGCTTTGCGAGAACAGGGTCAACTGTTTCTTGACCGCCGCGTCCGCCTGATCATCGGAATTTCCATAGGCCAGCAGCCCCCGGGCCTCCGGGCCTGTCGGACCGAAGGCCACGGCGGCGATGCAATGCGAGCCGTCGATCAGGTCGAACCGACCGGTGGCGCCGCTGCCATCCCGCACAGGCTGATAGCGGCCGGCATTGAACGAGCCCAATTCGTCGCGGCCCACGGGCGATGGCAGGTCCAGACCGGCGCGGCGGATGCGATAGGCTTCGCCCCATGCTGCATCAATTCTGCCCAGCCGTTTCTGCAAGTTGCGACCGGCCTCACGCAAGGTGGCCTGCGCACGGGGAATGTCCGCCGGTTCGTCCTGTCCGCCGACGGCCGTCAACCGTTGGATATCGGCCGTCGGGGCGGGCGTGCCGGCGCGGCGCATGAGATAGGACCATTCGGCGAACAGCGGTCCGCCCCGGCTGCCGGGCGCGGCGGTGCCGTCCCAGCCCTCCAGCACCCGCCCCAGCGCCACTACCTCTGCCTCGTCCGACGCCAGGGCGGCGGGCACCAGCCAGGGCCGGACCAGACTGGCGGCGTCCATGGCGCTGTCCGATGCCATGCGGGCAAGGTCCGACAGGGAGACCTGATCGGCGCCCGCCATCAAGGCCAGGGCACGGCGACCGCGCGGGGTGCGGCGATCGGCGGTCAGGGTCGCCGGCAGAGGCTCGCGGCATCCAGCACCGGCGGCCAGGTGGCACTGGTCGGCCCGTCATTGGCATTCTGCATGAAGCCGCCCGGCGGGTTCTCGATCTGCGGCAGCTCCGCGAAGGGCACATAGTCAGACCACAGCAGCGACGGGTCGCCGCCATCGACCACCCCCGCCCAGAAGGCGCGGTCACCCTTGCTGCGCCGGGGAGAGAGACCGTTGAACAGGTAATAGACCGTCCCGTCGGCCCCGGCGCGAACCAAATTGGTGACCGGCATCTGCTGTTGTGCCAGCGCCTGCTTGAATCCCGCCATGTCCGGTGCCCGCCACATGTCCCAGAGCTGGCGCAGCAGGTGCGGCCGTTCCAGCCCCGCGATGCGGACAGCCAGCGCCTTGCCGTCGCGTTCCGCGATGACCGGGCCGTGGATGGTTGCGCGCACCGTCAGGTCCTGCCGGCGCAGGGTCCCGGACGGCGTGCGTACCTCGATGGCGATGCTGCGGCTGGTGAAGGCGCGCGTTGTGCCCCCGAACCGGTAGCCATCACCGGCCAAGGTTACGGCATAGAGATCGACGCCATCGACATCGTTGAAGGTCAGCGCCCAGCCATGGCGCTGTGCAAAGCCCATGGCCGGCAGGGGCAGTCCCGGAAAGGTCATGCCATAGATGTTGGTGTCGCCCACCAGCAGATGCTGTTCAAGCACGGTGAAGGGGTCGCGCCAGGGGGAGTGCGGGTTGATCAGCAGCAGCGGTCGGCCATCGGCGGAACGGGACGGCGCCACCGCATAGGCGTTCGATCCGCGCTGTTCCTGCCACTGCGCCGTTTGGGCCGTCAGATCATGACCCGCGACACCGACATGCAGCAGGACCTGGATCAGGCCCAGCGGATCGCTGGGTTCGACCTTACCCAGACAGGCCGCCACCCCCTCGCGGACCGGGTGGCGCCGCAGCCAGGCGTTCATGCCGGCGGCATAGGCGTCCAGGGAGGCCCGCATCTCCGCGTCCTGGGCCGCCAGCCATTCCCGCGCCCGTTCGGGGATGCCCAACTGATGGATGCGGATGTCGCCGGCCAGTGCCTCTTCGCCGACGCAGGCGGCCAGGGTTCCCCGTGCCGACAGGTAGGCGCGGGCGATGCTGTCGCCACGCAGCCGCATCTGCGCCCAGCCGGATGCGTAGAGACCGGAGGCCAGATCGGGCGCGCTCACATGCGGCACCCGCCATTCGTCCCAGTCGATGCGCGCACCGGCGGCGCCGGCTGTCGGCGCCACTGCCAGCAACAGCAGTGCCGCCAGGGCCCGGCGCAAGACGCCGCGGCCACGGACCTTCGTCATGGTCATTTCCTTAACGCCTGTCATCGCGATGGATGGCGGGGAGGCTATTTCCCGTCCTTGCCGGCCCGGCGCACGGCGGCCAGGAACGGCGCATAGTCAGCATAGTCGCGATGCTCGACGACCTTGCCCTTCTCAACCCGCACCGTGACCAGAAAGGGCGTGGTGCTTTCCACGATGCGCCCATCCGGCATCTTGGTGGCCCAGTTCAGGTCACCCTCGAAGATACCGTAATGACCCGTGTATATCCGGCGCATCGGCTTGAAGATGATCTTGGTGATACCGGCATAGCCTTCGCGGAACAGTTTCATCATGGCGGGCTTTCCTGTCGCCCCCACAGCCCCGAACACCAGTTCCGCCGTGCGGTCCTGGAAACTGGCATCATCCGCGACCAGCGGTTCCAGCCGGTCCCAGTCCAGACTGGTATAGGCGTCAAAATAGGCATCGGCGACGGGTGTGGTGTCGGTGGTCACCTGCCCGAAGCTCGGCTGTGCCGGCGCTTGTGCCTGAGCTTTGGCCGGGCTGGCCACCAGACACATCATCATCATCGCCACCGCGCCAATCCGGATCCTCTGCATCGCCATCCTCCTGCATGCTGCATCGTTGACGACAGCAAAGGACAAGGCGCGCTTGGCTCGCCACGGCTTTGGGGCGAAACCGGTGCTGCGTGACGCGAAGCGGCGTGACAGGCTTCGGAGCGCGGTCTATAGGCGAAGGAATGATCAATGCCACGCCGTCACGGCCCCAAGCTGTCCGCGATTTGCTGAAACCCCTGGCCTGGTCGGCGGCCATCTGGGGCGTGGTGCTTATCGGCATGACGGCCGCCCTGGTCGCGGACACGCGCGACAAGGGCAAAGCGATCGAGATGCTGTCAGGCCTGGGACAGGGCGCGTTGCTCTATATTCCCCTGGTGCTGTTGAGCTGGGCGTTGCACCTCTGGTTCTCCCGACCCGCGTGCCGGACGGTCGGCCCGCGCGAGGTGGTGCAGGCCCTGCTGCCCACTGTGCTGATCTTCCCACCTCTCTATATCCTTTACCAGGCGCTGATCGTGACCCTGTTACGCGGTCAGCCGCTGTCAGGCATCGAAGCGGTCCTCGCCGAGCAGAGCCGCTTCGGCTGGTGGACCGACCTTGTCATCGTCATCGGCGCCTTTGCGTTACAGGTGGCGCTGACGACGCATCGGTTGCAGCGCGAACAGGCGACGACCCTGCTGGAGGAGCGCAACCTCAATCTCGAACTGCGCCTGGCCCTGCTGCAGGGTCAGCTAGAGCCGCATTTCCTGTTCAATGCCCTGAACAGCATTGCGTCGCTGGTCCGGTCGGGGGACCGCGCGGATGCGCTGACCGCGCTGGCCACGGTCAGCGACCTTCTGCGTTTCGCGCTGCGCGCCAGCCAACGGCCCTGGGTGCGGTTGGCCGATGAACTGACCTTCGTCGATGCCTATCTGCGCATGCAGAAGCTGCGCATGGGTGAGCGGATGCGCATCGATCTGCGCACCGCAGATGGCGAATGGTCGAGCCTGCGCTGTCCCCCCCTGCTGTTCCAGCCCTTGGTCGAGAACGCCGTCAAGCATGGGGTGGAAAGCAACATCTCTGATAGCCTGATCCTGCTGGACCTGCGCCATGCTGGGGAACAGGTGCACCTGCGGATCGAGAATTCCATCGGCACCACGGTCGAGGGCAACGGCCTTGGCCTCGGATTGACCCGACAACGCTTGGAAGCGCTCTTTGGCGACCGCGCGTCACTACAGACCGCTGTCGACGATGGCGTGCATGTGGCACTCCTGACCTTTCCAGCGGAGGATATGGATGGCAACCCTGTCCATTCTGATCGTTGATGACGAACCCCTGGCCCGCCGCAATCTTGAACTGGCGCTGGCTGGTCAGGCCGGGTGGCAGGTGGCGGGGAGTTGCGCCAGCGCCGACGAGGCGGTGCGGGCGCTTGCCGCCAGGCCCATCGACCTGCTGCTGCTGGACATCGCCATGCCCGGCCGGTCCGGCATGTCGCTGGCACGGGAGCTGCTGGCACGGCCGCAACCACCGCTGATCGCCTTCGTCACCGCCCATGACGACCATGCCGTCGAAGCGTTCGAGCTTTTCGCCATCGACTATCTGCTGAAGCCATTCGATGATCGCCGGCTCTTGGCGCTGCTGGAACGGGCGGAGAAACTGACCCGCCTGCAGCAGGCAGCTCTTCTGGCCCCGGCGCTGCACCAGTTTCTGGGAGAAAGACAGGCAGCAATGGCGGGGCAGTCCCTCCCGTTGCTGACCAGTCTCACCATACGCTCAATCGGCCAGATCGAGCGGGTGGATGTGGTGGATATCGACTGGATCCGGGCGGCAGGAAACTATGTCGAACTGCATGTCGGGGGGAGGACGATCCTGCATCGGGCCACCATGGACATGCTTGATGACCGTCTGCCACCGGACCGGTTCCTGCGCCTGCACCGGACCTGCATCGCCCGCCGCGACCTGCTGCGCGCTCTGGTCCGCACAGGGGAAAAGACCTGGTCTGTAGTGCTGCGGACCGGCGCAGAACTGCCGGCCAGCGACCGGATGATGCCGCAGATCCGTGCTGCCATCGGTGATGGGGCGTAGTGGCTGCGGTCTCGCGGCTTTCGGTGCCAAGGCTCATAGGGGTGACGGAGACTGATGGCGAAGCTCATGATGGCAACCGGTCAATCGGTCCTCCTGTATCGATCAGGGGGGCGGCATCGATCTTTTCGGCGTCCAGCAGAGCGCTCAGCCGCTCCAGCATGGCGACGACCATGGCTTGCTCCCAATCCGGCAAATGCTGGAAACGACCAGAAAACAGGTCCTGGAGCATGTCCGGCGCCTTGGCTAGGATTTCTCGTCCCTTGGCCGTGATCACCACCCAGATCTGCCGCCGGTCCTGGTCGCCGCGCCGCCGTTCGACGAGATCCAGTGCCTCCAAACGGTCAACCAGATTGGTGACCGTGGCCTGGCTGAACCGCACGGCTGATGCCAGAGAGCTGGGCGTGGCCTGCCCCCGCCTTGCCACTTCCTGCAGCAGCAGCAATTGTGACGGCGTCAGACCGGTGGCCGTCACCAACTGCCGCTCCGCCTGATCGGCTGCGCGCATGATGCGACGGATGGCCCGCAGGGCAGCCTCTGTACGGGGTTCAATCATGCGCGCCGATCACTTCGTAATCCGTAGGAGTGCGCCTGCTTTACCGAGGGCGATGCGGCCCGGCAAGGGTGAATATATTTTAACATATGAAGCATTTTTACCGCCCGCCGCGCCCCGGCCTATCAAAATTTGCATGTTCCGCGCGCAAAACGGTTGACTCTTTGGCAGTTTTCGTCAAAATTCGGCACTTCTCAACCGAAACAAGTCCAGCGGACTTGCCAAAGTGATTCGATAAATAAAATATCAAGGGGGTGAAGAATGGCTCTGCCAGCCCACCAACCCGCTGCCACAGGCTTTCCCCACGGGCATGTGGCTTTCTCCTTACGCAAACCACAGGCGGCCGATGGCGCCGCCATCCATCGGCTGATTGCGGCCTGCCCGCCGCTGGACGTCAACTCGCTCTACTGTAATCTCTTGCAGGCGAGCCATTTCGCCGATTGCTGCATCCTGGCCGAGGGGGCTGGGGAGATTGTCGGCTGGGTTTCGGGCTATCGTCTGCCGGCCGATCCCGCCACGCTGTTCGTCTGGCAGGTTGCGGTCGCTCCCGCCGCGCGCGGCCAAGGGCTGGGCCGGCACCTGCTGACGGCCCTGCTGGCCCGTCCCGACCTTGGCGATGTTACGTCGATTGCCACGACGATCACCCCGTCCAACCGGGCCAGTTGGGCGCTGTTCCGGGGCTTCGCCGACAGCCTGGGGGCCATGCTGCACCACAAAGCCCATTTTGACCGCGACCGCCACCTCGCCGGCACGCACGAGAGCGAGCACCTGGTCACTATTGGCCCGCTGTCCGCCCTGCGCGCCGTCGCCTGATCGGGCTTTACCGCCCCCACCATATGGGAACCACCATCATGATGCCGACACCGACGGCCACCGTGCCCGACGTCACCACCTTCGAACGCCTGGAATCACAGGTCCGCAGCTATTCCCGCGCCATGCCCCGCCTGTTCCATCGGGCCCAAGGCGTGTGGATGCAAGATGCGCAGGGCGGACGTTATCTCGACCTGCTATCGGGCTGTTCCAGCCTGAATTACGGTCACAATCATCCGGTCCTGAAGCAGGCCCTGCTGGATTATATCGCCGCCGACGGCGTTGCCCACAGCCTGGACCTGCACACATCCGCCAAGCAGGCGTTCCTGATGGAGCTTGAGCGTACCATCCTGGCGCCACGCGGCCTGTCCTACCGGGCGATGTTCACCGGCCCCACCGGCACCAATGCGGTGGAGGCCGCGTTGAAGCTGGCCCGCAAGGTGACAGGGCGTCAGCATATCATCGCCTTCACCAACGGCTTCCATGGGATGACCCTGGGTTCCCTGGCCTGCACCGGCAATGCCGGCAAGCGCGATGGGGCCGGCGTACCGCTGAACCATGTCAGTCACGAACCGTTCGACGGCTATTACGGACCCGACATCGACACGGCCGACCTGCTGGACCAGCGCCTGTCCGACCCGTCCAGCGGATTGGATCAGCCTGCCGCCATCATGGTGGAAGCGGTGCAGGGCGAAGGCGGCCTGAACGTCGCCTCCAATGATTGGCTGCGCAAGATCGCCGACATCGCCAGGCGTCATGGCGCCCTGCTGATCCTGGACGATATCCAGGCCGGATGTGGCCGCACGGGCGGCTTCTTCAGCTTTGAAGAAGCGGGGATCACGCCCGACATCGTCACCCTGGCCAAGTCGCTGTCCGGCATGGGCCTGCCCTTTGCGCTGGCCCTGCTGCGACCGGAACTGGACCAGTGGCGCCCCGGCGAACATAACGGCACCTTCCGGGGTAATTGCCATGCTTTTGTCACCGCCACCGCCGCCCTGCGCCATTTCTGGCGCGATGATGCCTTTGAGCGGACTGTGCGCCAGCGGGCCGACCAGTTGAACCGCCGCCTGCACGAGATTGCCGCCCCCTATGGCGACCAGATGCGCGTCAAGGGTCGGGGCATGATGCTGGGCATAGACGTTGGTTCGGGTGAGATCGCCGCGCGCATCACAGCCGCCGCCTTTGCCCGTGGCGTCATCATCGAAACGAGCGGCGCGCATGATGAGGTGGTGAAGGTGCTCGCCCCCCTGACCATCACCGAGGCCGAGCTGTCGCAGGGACTGCGCATCCTGGAACAATGCGTCGCATTGGCCGTGACGCCCCGCTACAGCGCCGCCGCCGAGTAACGAGTGAGGAATTTCAACATGATCGTTCGCACCCTGACGGACGCCCGTGCGTCCGACCGCAATGTCGCCGCCCCCGGCTGGGAAAGTGCCCGCCTGCTGCTGAAGGATGATGGCATGGGCTTTTCCTTCCATATCACGACCATCCATGCGGGGGCCGAGTTGCCCATGCATTACAAGAACCATCAGGAATCGGTCTATTGCATCAGCGGCGAGGGCAGCATCGAGGATATGGCCACCGGCCAAGTCCATGAGATCCGACCGGGCACGATATATGCGCTGAACCTGAACGACCGGCATATCCTGCGCGGGCGCACGGAAATGGTCATGGCCTGCGTGTTCAATCCGCCCGTAACCGGCCGGGAAGTTCATGACGAAACCGGCGCCTATCCGGCTGACAGGGCAGCGTGACGATCATGCGCCACCGCCAAAACCCGGAATTTCACCGAGAGGCCATCTCATGACCGATCATTACCCCTCCCGCTGCGCCGGCCAGGCGCAGATGCTGCCGCGCCTCGACCCGGTGCTGCACGGCCCTTGGTGCCCCGACGCCCCACTCTCCCAAGTGCAGGCCAATTTCTTCGAGGAAAACGGCTATCTCGTCCTGGAAAATCTGTTCGAGGCCGACGAGGTCGACACCTTGCGCGCCGAGGCGGCGGGCCTGTTGGGCCATCCGCAGGGGCTGAAGCCGGAAACTGTCATCACCGAACCCGGCGGCACGGAAGTGCGGTCGATCTTCGAGATCCACCGTCAGAATGCCATGATGGCGTGGCTGGCCGCCGATGCGCGGCTGTCGGAAGTGGCGCGGTTCCTGCTGGCGGATGAGGTTTATATCCACCAGTCGCGCCTGAACTACAAACCCGGCTTCCACGGCCGGGAGTTCTACTGGCATTCCGATTTCGAAACCTGGCATGTGGAGGATGGAATGCCCCGCATGCGGGCCCTGTCCATGTCGGTGCTGCTGGCCCGCAACACCCCGCATAACGGGCCGCTGATGCTGATCCCCGGCTCACACCGGGAATTCCTGACCTGTGTGGGGGAAACGCCGGAGAACCACTATAAATCCTCGCTGAAGAAGCAGGAATATGGCGTCCCGGACGAGGACAGCCTGGCCGAAATGGTCAACCGCCATGGCATCGTGGCGCCCACGGGCGAGCCGGGCACCGTAATCATCTTCGACTGCAACATCATGCATGGGTCGAACGGCAATATCACGCCGATGCCCCGCGCCAACGCCTTCCTTGTCTACAATGCCCTGTCCAACCGGCTGCAGGAACCGTTCGGCCCCGCCACACCCCGTCCGGAATTCATTGCCGCCCGGCGGGATATCAGCGCCCTGCGCCCCATGACGGGATCCCTGGCGCGGAGTGCCGCCTGATGGCCGGTCACACGATTGAGAAGGTCGGCGGCACCTCCATCGCCGCCACGCAGACCGTGCTGAACAATGTGCTGATCGGTGGTCGGAAGGGATCGGCACTCTATGGCCGCGCCTTTGTCGTCTCCGCCTATGCCGGTATCACCGACCTGTTGCTGGAACATAAGAAGACGGGTGAACCCGGTGTCTTTACGGCATTCATTGGGGATGCCGATGGCCATGAATGGGGCAGCGCCCTGGACCTTGTGGCTGCCGCCATGGTGGCGCGCAATGCCGCGATATTTGCCGAAGGCAGCGGCAGCCGGCGCATGGCGGATGCATTCGTGGCGGAACGGATTGAGGGTGTGCGCCAATGTCTGGACGACCTGCATCGGCTGCGCTCGCACGGGCATTTCCGGCTGGCGGAGCCGTTGGTCGCCGCGCGGGAGATGCTGGCCGGGCTGGGCGAGGCCCATAGTGCCAACAACACGGCCCTGCTGCTGCGCGACCATGGCGTGAAGGCGCGGATGGTTGACCTGACCGGCTGGCGCGACACAGCTCGACCGGATCTGGACAGCCGTATCAAAGCCGCCCTGGATGGCCTCGACCTGTCGGGAACGCTGCCCATCATCACCGGCTATGCCCAATGCCAGGGCGGCATGGTGACCCGCTATGACCGGGGCTATTCAGAGATGACCTTCTCGCGGATCGCCGTGCTGACCGGTGCCACGGAGGCCATCATCCACAAGGAATTCCACCTGTCCAGCGCCGACCCCAAACTGGTGGGCCCCGGCAATGCCCGCAAGATCGGCCGTACCAACTATGACGTCGCCGACCAGCTGGCCAATCTGGGGATGGAGGCCATCCATCCCCGCGCCGGCCGTGGATTGCGTCAGGCCGGTATCCGGCTGCGGGTGAAGAACACCTTCGATCCGACCGACGACGGTACCCTGATCTGTGGCGATTATCGCTCCGATCGTCCAAGGGTGGAGATCGTCACGGGCCTGCGCAACGGTACGGCGCTTGAATTCTTCGAACAGGACATGGTGGGGGAGAAGGGTTATGACGCCGGCATTCTGGAGGCACTGACCCGCCACCGCGCCTGGATCATCGCCAAATCCAGCAATGCCAACACCATCACCCATTATCTGCGGGCCGATGGCAGCGCCGTCCAGAAAGTGGTCGACGAGCTGGAAACCCGGTTCCCCACCGCCGGCATGGCCACACATGCCATTTCCATCGTCGCCATCATCGGCAGCGACCTGAACCGCCCGGGCCTTCTGGCCGATGCGCTGGCCGCCCTGGCCGGGGCGGGCGTACCGGTAATGGGCATCCAGCATCAGATCCGCAATGTCGATGTTCAGTTCGTCGTGGCGCGGGCGGATTTCGATCGCGCCGTGCGGGCGCTGCATGAGCGGCTGATCGGGACGGATGTCATCCGCCCGTCCGCTCTTGCCGCCGCCTGACCTTCAAGAGGGTTTCTGATGATCACCGCCAGTTTCGTGGCCTTCCTGTTGATTTTCCTGGGTATCGGGCTTCTGTCCGTGGCCCGGTCGCGCCGGACAAGGCGGGATTATTACCTGGCCAGCAACAGCGTGGCGCCGTGGCTGGTCGGCCTGTCGGCGGTGGCGACGAATAATTCCGGTTATATGTTCATCGGCGTCATTGGCTATACCTACACGGTGGGCCTGTCTTCCGTGTGGTTGATGCTGGGCTGGATCGCCGGCGACCTGCTGGCGTCCCTGTTCATCCATGCCCGCCTGCGCGAGGCGACGGTTCGCACGGGCGAAGCCTCCTTCGGGTCGGTGCTGGCCGGGTGGCAGGGGGGCGAGATGCCTGTCTGGCGGCGGCTGGCCGCCATCATCACGGTCATTTTCCTGGGCGCCTACGCAGCGGCGCAGATCGCGGCGGGCGGCAAGGCCCTGCACGGGGTCCTGGACTGGTCGCCGACCCTGGGGGCCTGGATCGTCGCGGCCATGATCCTGGCCTATTGCCTGGCCGGCGGTATCCGCGCCAGCATCTGGACCGATGCTGCGCAAAGCAGCGTCATGCTGCTGGCCATGGGCCTGCTGTTCCTGGTCGCGGTGGATGGCAGGGGCGGCTGGACGGCCAGCATTGCCCAGATGGGGGCCATCGACGGGTTCCTGTCCCTGACCCCGCCCGACCTGCTGCTGCCCGGCCTGTCCGGTCTGATCCTGTTCATCATCGGCTGGATGTTCGCGGGCGTCAGCGTCATCGGCCAGCCGCATGTGATGGTGCGGTTCATGGCCCTGGACAGGCCGGAGGGCATGGTCCGGGCCCGTGTCTGGTATTATTCCTTCTTCACTCTGTTCTACCTTCTGGCCACCGGTGTCGGCATGCTGTCGCGGCTTTATCTGCCGGGGCTGGCGGTTCTGGACCCGGAAATGGCGTTGCCGACCATGGCGCTGGAACTGCTGCCGCCAGTGCTGGTGGGTGTGGTGCTGGCCGGCATCTTCGCCGCCACCATGTCCACAGCCGACAGCTTGGTCCTGGCGTGCTCAGCCGCGATCACCCATGATCTGGTACCCGAACGGCTGGAGGCACCCTGGGCTTTGAAACTGGCCACGGCGGGGGTGACGGGCTTCGCCCTGCTGATCGCCTTGGCCGGCACACAAAGCGTGTTCAGTCTGGTTATCCTGTCCTGGTCGACCCTGGCCGTGGCTTTTGGACCCTTGCTGATCCTGCTGGCGCTCGGCCGGCGGGTGCCAGAGGGTGCGGCCATCACCATGATGGTGGCCGGCGTGGCCGTCGCCTTGGGCTGGCGGCTGCTGGGCTGGCACAACGACATCTATGAGGGGATGCCGGGCATGCTGGTCGGGCTGGCATTTGGCTATGCTCTCTCCTCACCGTCGCGAGGCGGTACGATGACGGCACCCATCGCACGATGACAGGTTGGCGCCCCGTTCGGTCGCTGCTGGCCGCCATCTTTCTGGCCATGGCCGGCAGCGGCTTTGTGGCCACGCTGATCGCCCTGCGGCTGCAACAGGCGGGGGTGGCACCCATCACCATCGGCTGGATGGGTACCGCCTACTTCATCGGGTTGGGCCTGGGCTCACTGCTGGCCTTCAAAGTGATCGGGCGCGTGGGGCATATAAGGGCCTTCGCCGTCTTCGTCTCCCTTTTCTCCGCCTCGCTGCTGGCCTATGCCCTGTATGGGCATCCGGTGTTCTGGGCAGGCTTGCGGCTGCTGGACGGGCTGTGCATGGCCGGCATTTTCGTCTGTCTGGAAAGCTGGCTGAACGATCGCGCCCCGGCCACGGGGCGGGGCGGCGTTCTGGCCCTCTACATGATCGCCCTCTATATCGGGCAGGCCGCAGGGCAACCCCTCCTGACACTGGCCGCACCAGACGCGCTGCTGCCGCTGGCGGCTGGTTCCATGCTGATCTCGCTGGCGGTGCTGCCCATCGCCCTTACCCGCATGCCGCCGCCGCCCTTGCCGCAAGGTGGGGCCATGGGATTGGGGGCGCTCTATGCGGTCTCGCCGCTGGGTGTGGCCGGTGCGCTGGCAACCGGGGTCATGCTGGGGGCCTTCTATGCCCTGGGCGGACTGTTTACCGCAGGCATCGGCATGGACCTGTCGCAGACATCCCGGTTCATGAGTACCGCCATCCTGGGCGGGGTGGTGCTGCAATGGCCGCTGGGCCTGTTGTCCGACCGTTTCGACCGCCGCCGGGTGATCATCGGCACGTTGGGGGCCGCCCTGGTGCTGTCACTCCTGTTGATCCTGGCAGCATTGGAGCTGCCTGGCTTGCTGTTGCCGGCAGTGGCCCTGTTCGGCGGCGTGGCCTTCGCGCTCTACCCGCTGTTCGTCGCCCACGCCAATGACCGTCTGAGCGACGATGCACGCGTCGGCGCAACGGGCGGCCTGGTCCTGGTCTATTCCGGCGGCGCCATTCTGGGACCGCTGAGCGGGGCTGTTGCCATGGCCGCCCTGGGACCCACCGGCCTGTTTGCGATGATCACGCTGGTGGCCGCCGCGACCCTGACTTTCGCGATGCAGCGCACCCGCCGGACGGCCCCTGTCCCAGCGGATCAGCAATCGCCGTATCAGATTCTCCCCCGTACCACCCCCGCCGCTGCCATGGTGCTGGATCGGCCCCCGGAGGCGGGTTAGGGCCATTCATCATTGCGTGATCCTTACGGCCCCTCGTTACCTGCCATTTGGGCCGTCCATTGTCGATGTTCTTCAAACCTGCTGCCGCATGCTCGCGATCTGAAGTCCGAGGCGCTTCAGCTCCCGCATCAGGCGGTTGGTGTGCAGGGCCGGTCCCATCGACAGCTTGATGATCAGTGACGCGAGCAGCAGCACAGCTGCCGGCAACCCCCGCTGAATGGCGATCAGTGGCTCCGTTGCCTCGAAGAACAACCAGGCCAGCCAGACACCACTGATGAAAAGCATGGCCTGGACACTGATAAGGAGGACATTGACCCAACCGGTGCGGCCGGTGAAAAGTCCACCAACCTGCTTGAAGTATCCCGGATCATCACCAATCCGGCTTAGGATTTCACGCTCTTCGGCGCTCAGTGCCTGTTCGATGACATGATCAATATCACGCATGGTCTTTCTCCTCCAAAAAGCTGCGTAGCCGACGCCGGGCGTGCAGCAACCGGGTCTTGACGGTTCCAACGGGAATGTCGAGCGCCACCGCAACTTCGGCGACGCTCATCTCTTCGAGGTAGAACAGGGCGATAGCGCTGTGCTGGTCCGGCGGCAGGCGCTGGATCAGACCCAGGACACGGGCCGCATCCAGATGGAGATCCGGGTCAACCGGCGCTCCCTGCATTTCCACCAATTCCTCACAAGCCAGTTGCTCGGACAGGTGCCGGTGCCGAATGGCCCCCGCAATCTGCCGCGTACAGGCCCGCGACACGATGCGGTAAGCCCAGGCCGGAAAGGCCCTTTCATCGGTCAGCCGGCGCAAGCCAGCAGCGATTTCGAGCCACCCTGTCTGTGCCGCGTCATGTGCCTGCTCCATGTTTCCGGTCATTCGCCAAGCATGGGCAAGTAGCTTTCGTTGCCAGCGATGGCCGAGAAGGTTGAACGCCCCGGCATCGCCACCTTGGGCGGCGATAACCAGGAACTCATCCAATATTCTGTTTTCGCCGACGGCCATCGCCATGGTCCCTGTTGCCTACGACAATAAGGTGCGCCGGGAGGCGATGTCGGTTCACACCACTAGAGAAGATTTTATAGGGCGATGAAGACAGCATCGGTCAGCGTTTCGCCAACCGATGCCGCTCGCAGTCGAAATGGCCGACTTTAAGGCCGGATTCTGTCAGACGACGGAGGGTGCAACCGATCGCCGATGCGAGAAGCGCAGAACAAGATAGCCTGCAAGGCCCGCGATCAGTGAACCAGCCAGGATGCCGAACTTCACGCGATCCTGCAGGGCCGGGTCGTCAAAGGCCAGCAAGCCGATGAATAGGCTCATGGTGAAGCCGATACCACAGAGCAGGGCGACCCCGAAGACCTGGGACCAACTGGCAGCCGCTGGCAGGGTGGCCCAACCGGCCCGGACCAGCAGCAAGACCGCGCCGAACACGCCGACGAGCTTTCCGATAACAAGGCCGCCCGCGACCCCCAAGGACAAAGGCTCCATCAGCACTGAGGGCGTTACACCTGCAAACGACACGCCCGCATTGGCAAACCCGAAGATCGGAACGATCAAGAACCCGACCGGCTTGTGAAGCGCATGTTCCAGCCGGTGCAGCGGGGATGTTGCGGACAACGTCTCCGGCATTCCTGGCGTCCGGCGGATCGGAATGACCAGGGCCAGCAGAACCCCGGCAACGGTCGCATGGACCCCGGAGCGATACACCAGAACCCAGAGGGCAATGCCCAGGATCAGATAGGGGAGCAGCGAGTTCACCCCCCGCCGATTGAGAGCGAAAAGCACAGCCACAATGGCCGCAGCCCCTGCAATATCCGGCAGGGACAAGCCACTGGTGTAGAACAGGGCGATGATGATCACCGCACCAAGATCATCGATGATGGCCAGCGCAGCCAGAAACACCTTCAGCGACGTTGGCACGCGCGGCCCCAGCAGCGACAGCACGCCCAAGGCGAAGGCGATATCGGTAGCCGCAGGGATAGCCCAGCCATTGACTGCCTGTGGATCGCTATGATTGAAGGCGAGATAGACCAGAGCCGGAACCGCCATGCCGCCAAGGGCGGCCGCTCCAGGGAGAAGTCGGCGTGTCCAGCTCGACAACTGGCCGTCGGTCATCTCGCGTTTGATCTCCAGTCCCACCATCAGGAAGAACACCGCCATCAGGGCGTCATTGATCCAATGCTGGACGCTCAGCGGCCCCAGATAGGCCTTGAGGCTGGAGAAGTAGATTTCCGACAGGGGTGAATTGGCGACGATGATCGCCAGGGCCGCAACAGCCATCAAGAGGAGGCCGCCGGAGGCTTCGCTATCCAGAAAACGGCGAAGCGTGGAGTTTATCCGTCCCTTGTTGGGCGGGATCGGGGAATGGGTTGCAGACATGCTTGCACACACCTCGAACGGGGTTTCATTTGGTCTCCGTTGGTTGTGGAAAGCCCAAGCGCACGCAGCACACGCCAAAGCTTTGCTGAGTATAGCAGCTGGCGCGGAGGCTGCTATTGGAACCGGCATTTGTGTGAGTCCGGGTTAGTACGTGCCCTGGGTGTCGCCGATCCCAGCGGCCGTCCATCGCATTTCAACAAAGGAAAGGTAGGAGCTCTCTTTCCACCTGAACAGCATCACCGGGATCAGGCAGGAACGAACCATCTCCGTCGTCGTGCTGCCGATAATCATGGTCGCAGACACTGGCCGCATAGACGGAACCATCAATCATGGCTGTCGGATGGGTCATGGTCGCTCCAGCGCGCCGGGCTTGTCATGGATGGCCAGCCGGTCGACAATCGTCTCCGAGGCCTCGTTCAGGCCGACCAGATCGACCTCCGCCCCCTCGCGCCGGAATTTCAGGATGATGGTATCCAGAATGGATACGCTGGAAATGCCCCAGATATGGGCGCGGCTGACATCCATCGTCACCTTGTCCAGGGCTTCCCTGAAATCGAAGGCTGCCGCAAAATCCTTCGCCGATGCGAAGAAGATCTGGCCCTCCACGCGATAGGTCCGGTGGGCCCCGTCATCGCTGACCGTTGAGGTGACGCCGGACACCGTGGCTGTCATTGGTTGATAATGACCGCGGGGATTTTCGTCCCCTTCCATATCGGGCCCCCATGATGCCCCGCCGAATGGCCTTCTATTATCCAGGCTCTTCGACGATACCAAGAAGACCGACGCTGTTCTCTACAACCATGCTGCTAGTCGTTCCGAGGCTGAAAGCCAGCCGTCCCTCTGCCCGGCCGGAATTCTGGTAATGGGTGATCAAGGCGGTTGGGTTGTACCCGAACACCGCCAGTAGGTCGGGGTTCAGGGCCGCATAGGCGTCCACATCAAAGCCGGTGGCGGCCCGTCCCTCTGCCCGGCCATTGCTGATATAATGGTCGATCAGCGCGGTGCTGTTCAGGCCGAAGGCCTGGAAAAGGTCGGGGTTCAGGGCCGCATAGGCGTCAGCATCAAAGCCCAGGGCCAGCCGCCCCTCCGCCTGACCACTATTGATATAGTGTCGAACCAGGGCGGCCTTATCCAAGCCGAAGGCATTGAACAGATCCGGGTTCAACGCCGCATAGGCTTCAGCATCGAAACCGAAGACGGGCCGCTGTTCCGCCCGGCCATTCTGAAGGTAATGCTGGACAAGGGCCGCGTCGTTCAAACCGAAATAGTTGAACAGGTCCGAGTTCAGGGCGGCGTAGGCGTCCACGTCAAAGCCATTGGCGGCCCGTCCTTCCGCCCGGCCATTCGTGATGTAGTGCCGGATCAGGGCCGTATCGTCGCTGCCGAATACCGTCACCAGATCCGGGTTCTGGGCACGGTAGGCCGCCAGCGAGAAAATGGGGTCGCTGGCGTCATCATCGATAATCGTGCCGGTGACGGTCAGGCTGCCGGCCCCGTCCGCCAACTGGGCCCCTTTCAGATTACTGACAACCAACTGCACGGTCTCGTTGCTTTCCAACGCGCGGTCGCCCAGCACATCCAGTGCCACGGTCGCGGTTTTCGCCCCCGCCGCGATGATGGCCGTCTGATCCATCGCCGTATAATCCCGACCCGCCGTCGCCGTGCCGCCGCTGGTACGCACGTTGAAGCTGACATCGGCACTTGCCGCCTGCGACAGGCTGACCGTAAAGACCAGCTTGCTGGTACCGCCAGTGTCCAGTTCCAGCACCGGGCGGCTGCTCACCGAAAGGGTTGGAATCACAGGTATCGGGGCATCAATGATGCGATCATAGAACTTCAACCGCTCAATGCCGACCAGCGTATCAACTTCGCCGTTGCTGCCGGTGACGCGGACTTCCGTGTGCACTATGGCGATGCTGTAACCAGCATAATCGCCGGACAGGACAACTGTATCCGTCCCATCCCCACCGACCAGCGTGTCATTGCCGGCTCCACCGTTCAACACATCCTGACCATCGCCGCCGAACAGGCTGTCAGCCCCTGAACCAGCGAGAATCTCATCATTGCCAGCACCGCCGATCAGTGTGGTGTTGCCAGTAGTACCGGAGGTGGACAAATAATCATCACCGGCACCACCTTCCAGATAATCGCTGCCGCCACCGCCATTGAGCGTGTCCTGACCATCACCACCGGACAGGCTGTCATTACCAAGGCCGCCGATTAGGCTGTCATTGCCGGTACCGCCGATCAGCGTGGTGTTGCCGGTAGTACCAGAGGTGAACAAATAATCGTCATCGACACCGCCATCCAAATAATCATTGCCGCCACCGCCATCGAGCGTGTCCTTCCCACCCCCGCCGTCAACCCGATCATCGCCGTCGCCACCCCCCAGCCAGTCGTTGCCTAGATCACCCGTCAGCGTGTCGTTGCCAACCCCACCATTGAGCGTGTCATTGCCCGTCCCACCATCAAGCTGATCATCACTGGTGCCGCTTTCCAGGGAGTCGTTGCCGGCGCCGCCGATCAGCGTCGTCTTGCCGGAAGAGCGCACGGTGGACAGATAATCATCATCGGCACCGCCATCCAGATAATCATTGCCAGCAATATCAATCAGCCGATCAGTGCCACCGCCCCCATCAAGCCGATCATCACCGGCACCGCCATCCAGGCCGTCATCTCCCAGATCACCCTTCAGCGTGTCGTCGCCGCCCCCGCCGAACAGATAATCATTGCCGCCACCGCCAATCAGGATATCGGCATCGACCCCGCCGTTCAGCGAATCACGATCAACTCCACCAGTCAGGGTGCGTATGCCGACGGTCGTATCAACGGTATAGTCCCCAAATTTAAGCCGTTCGATACCGACCAGCGTGTCCACCTCTCCATTGCCGATATTGGTGATACGAATCTGGGTACCGACACTGACGATGCGGAAGTCGGCATAATTGCCACTGAAAATGGCCGTATCCGTCCCGGCCCCGCCGATCAGTATATCATCGCCGCTCGTCCCATTGAGCGTGTCGTTTCCGTCACCACCATCCAGGCTGTCTGTGCCATAGTTGCCGTCAAGTATATCGTTGCCCGCGCCACCGGTCAGCGTGTCGCGGTCGGTCAGATCGGAACCGCTCTCCGCGATCAGGTGATCATCACCGGCATCACCTTCCAGATAATCGCTGCCGCCACCGCCATTGAGCGTGTCGTTGCCAGCGCCACCATCAAGCCAATCATTGCCACCGCCGCCTTCCAGCTTGTCATTGCCCAGATCACCGATAAGCGTGTCGTTGCCGCTGTCGACATCGTCTCCTATTAAATAATCATCATCGGCACCGCCATTCAGATAGTCGTTGCCGGAGAAACCATAAAGTGAATCCTGACCGACTCCACCGGAGACACTGTCATTCCCTGATCCACCGTCAAGGCGGTCATCGCCGGCGCCACCAATCAGTGTGTCATCGCCATCATGACCCCTCAGTGTATCATTCCCATCACCGGCATCCAGACTGTCAGCCCCCGACACCCCAGCGAGATAGTCATTGCCGGCGCCACCAATCAGTGTGGTACCGTTCACAAGCCAGTCATCGCCGTCACCCCCGTACAGGTAATTGGTGCCGGAAAGTCCATCTAGCGTGTCATTGCCAGCCCCACCGTCAAGATGGTCATTGCCTTCGCTTCCCACCATGTAATCATCGCCGGTGCCACCGTCGAGCCGGTCATCACCAGCACCGCCAAAGAGGCTGTCATTGCCAGCGCCGCCGATCAGCGTAACGTTGATCGGCGTCCCATCTTCATAGCCATATGTCGACAGGAGATCATCCCCAGGACCACCATCCAGATAAATACCGTCCTTCAGACCATCATTGCCAGCGCCGCCATACAGGGTGTCATAGCCGCCCTCACCCGCCAGATCGTCGTCACCGTCACCGCCATCCAGATTGTCGTTGCCGTCACCTCCCCGCAGATAGTCGTTACCGCCACCGCCAATCAGGACGTCCGGGCCGCCACCACCATAAAGCTGGTCATCGCCGTCAGTACCGGTCAGTGTATTTGCATATTCGTCACCACTTCGGATTATCGCAGCAGGTGATTTTTTGGTGCCGGTTTGGTCATCATCGGGCTTTGCCCTAATAAGGGCCTGCGACTTTTCGGTCTGCCGTGGGTTCTCTGCAGCCATGCCGCTAGTCGTTCCGAGGCTGAAAGCCAGCCGTCCCTCTGCCTGGCCGGAATTCTGGTAATGGGTGATCAAGGCGGTTGGGTTGTACCCGAACACCGCCAGCAGGTCGGGGTTCAGGGCGGCATAGGCGTCCACGTCAAATCCATTGGCGGCCCGTCCTTCCGCCTGGCCATTCGTGATGTAGTGCCGGATCAGGGCCGTATCGTCGCTGCTGAATACCGTCACCAGATCCGGGTTTTGGGCACGGTAGGCCGCCAGCGAGAAAATGGGGTCGCTGGCGTCATCATCGATAATCGTGCCGGTGACGGTCAGGCTGCCGGCCCCGTCCGCCAACTGGGCCCCTTTCAGATTACTGACAACCAACTGCACGGTCTCGTTGCTTTCCAACGCGCGGTCGCCCAGCACATCCAGTGCCACGGTCGCGGTTTTCGCCCCCGCCGCGATGATGGCCGTCTGATCCATCGCCGTATAATCCCGACCCGCCGTCGCCGTGCCGCCGCTGGTACGCACGTTGAAGCTGACATCGGCACTTGCCGCCTGCGACAGGCTGACCGTAAAGACCAGCTTGCTGGTGCCGCCAGTGTCCAGTTCCAGCACCGGGCGGCTGCTCACTGAAAGGGTTGGATCGGGAGCGGGGGGAGCAATTGTGCGGTCAGCAAATGTTAACCGCTCAATGCCGACCAGCGCGTCATTCCCAGCTCCGCCGTTGAGAGTATCGTCGCCGTCGCCGCCATCCAGGAGGTCATCGCCGGCACCGCCAATCAGCGTATCGTTACCGGCATCCCCGCCGGCCAGCGTGTCGTTGCCGCCACCGCCAATAAGGCTATCATTGCCGACATCACCGCAAAAATTGTCGTCCCCCGCTCCACTGATTAGCGCAACATCAGACATGATTGCCTCCGCCGACTTGGTCGTGCCGGACGTAAGCGTGGTCCGGCATCAATGCTCTCTTCGGCAGAATTTAGTCATGTCGATTACGCCCCGCTTCCCCCGTTTGGGTGATGCATGACGCTTGCCCTTGGGCGGGGGGCGATTTACCGTGCATTCGGGCGGGGTTTGGGCGACACGCGAACATGCGACTTGATCTTGACGCAATCTATGCGGCAATCGAGGACGAGAATGCATTCGACGATCTGGCACACCATATCGCCGGCGCCTGCAACACGCGTTCCGCGCTTTTAGTAAATCTGACCAAAGAGGGGGCGCCGTCGTTAGTAAAGACGAACTATTGGGATCCCGGCTTCATGAAGGAATACCAGCAGCACTTCCTCAGCACCGACCCTTGGACCCATCTGGGGATCAGGATCGGGCGTTTCGGTCGTGCGACCGCCCTTGACAACATGATACAGCCCGAGCAGTTCCGCCGCACGTCACTCTACAATGACCTGATCCGACACCATGGCGACGACACCGCCCGGTGCCTTGGCGTAGTACCGGTTATCGGACGCGAGGGACTGATAATCGCGATCCACCGCGCCGCTGGTGATGGAGCCTTTACCATTCAGGACGAGCAAAGGCTGGATGAGGTTTATGGCCATATCCAGCGTGTCGTATCTGTCCGAAAAAGGCTGTTATCCGCGCGTGACAAGGCAACCCGCCTGCAGGACATGATTGATCGCAGCGGTGACGCCATCATGCGCATTGATCGCAATATGCGCGTGATGGCCATGTCCGCTGCCGCAGAACGCCTGCTCCATGCGGGTGACGGCTTGACGTTGCGCGACCAGCGCCTCGTTCCCCCGACGGACGTCAAAATGGATCTTCTCGCCGCCATCACTGCAATCATTGACCGGGCCCCCGTGACCCGTACCGCCCTGTTGTGCCCGCGCCCCTCTGGCCGCCGCCCCTACCGGCTGGTGGTCTGGCCAGCAGGGTTCCAGGGGGATACCGGCGCGTTACTGCGAATTGACGACCCGGACGACGCCCCCCCCCCAGGGTGGCAGCGCCTGTTGCAGGATACTTATCGGCTTTCAGCAATGGAGGCCGATTTGGCGGAACGACTTTACACGGGACATACCCTCAACGACATCGCGGCGCAGCGCCAGGTGTCACTCGAAACGGTCCGCACCCAACTGAAAGCGCTGCTGCACAAGACAAATGTCAATCGGCAGAGTTCACTGATGAGATTACTTGCAACCCTTTGATCAGCAACACCCTCAGCCCAGCACAACCAGGATCACGCCCGGCCCGACAAGGATCCAATGAACAGTGCGGGCAGTATATTCGACCCTCCGTCATCTTCCGCAAGGCAAAGAATGTTGATTTCCACGCGGAACTGACCCGGGATGGGATCACGTCCCCGTGCGTGGTGTAGGAGCGGCGTTGTCATCGCGCTCTCCGGCT
>NZ_JBMDKJ010000050.1:0-23929 GCF_057809655.1 Niveispirillum sp. FG148 | reverse complement strand
GTCGGCAGCAGAAGCCGACCTGGCGCGGGAAGCCGCGAAGAAGCGGGAAGCCGCAGCCGTGAAGCAGATCACCAATGAAGCGATTGGCAATCTGCGGCTTGAGACCGACGTCAACGAGCGCATGACCGCCGCCCTGAAGCTGGGTGGGGAAGCGATCGCGGCCAACGCCCGCGAGGAATACCGGCTGACCATGCAGCGCAAGCTGGGGGTCGGTGCGGTCGAAAAGCTGAACGAGGTCATGGCGGAGTATGACCGTTGGCGGGCGTCGGAAGTCGCCAAGGCAGAGGCCGGCGTGGAAGGTCAGCGCCTGTCCGACCTTCGGGATGAGCTGGCGCTGCTGGAGCGGCGGAACACGCTGCTGGCGCAGCAGGCGCGAAGCGGGGCGGCTGGCCTGAAGGCCGGGGCGGAAGTGGCGCGCCTGGATATCCAGGCACAGATCGATGATCAGGTGCTGGCGCGTCAGCGGGAGCTGCTGGCCCTGTCGAAGCAGGTGCAGGGGATCAACGTTGAAACCGAAACGCTGAAGTATCGGTTCGCGCTGGAAGAACAGGCCCGGCTGGAACACCAGATCGAGACGCAGCGCCTGGCGGCACGGGCAGCCGACACGCTGGGGAACCTGTTTACCCGTATCGAAGCCGGCGACTGGGGATCGGTGGCCGAGGGTGTCGGCACCTTCATGTCTCAGTTCCGAGACCTGGAAGTCCAGACCGGATCAGCCAGCGCGGCCTTTGCGGCCTTGGGCGAGCAGCTGCTGGACAGCGCCGAGGCGGGTAACGCGTTGGGCAATCTGTTGGGCGAGCTGACCGGACGATCGGAGCAGCAGAACAAGAACGCGCGCATTGGCGCCACGGTGGCCACGACGGTCGGCGACATGTTCGGCGTACCAAAAGGTCTGAGCAGCTTTGTGGGCAACGTCATCGGCGGGCTGTTCGGGCCGGGCAAGAGCGACAGCACGGCCGGCGTTCAAATCAGCCCAGCAACCGACAAGGTCACCAATTTCGACACCAAGCCCGAGAAGCAGTCTTCCGAGAACATGTCGGCGCGCGATGCCCTGGCCGACAGCGTCAACAAGTTCACGAACCTGCTGGAAGAACTGACCGGTGGGCGCCTGGCCGATGCCATCGCCATTGAGGTCGGCAGCCGTGACGGCAATCGCTGGCGCGTCTACGGGGCCGATGGCCGCTTGGCTGAGAGCGGGGTGACGGCGGTCGGCGACATCGAGGGCACGCTGTCGCAAGTTTTGGCGGCGATCACCCGCACGCTGACCGATGTGCCGGACGCGTTGAAGGCCCGCCTGCAATCGATCGACTTCAGTGAGCTGGAACGGGCGCAGGCGGATGTGAATTTCATCCTGACCTATGAGGACGCCATCGCGAAGCTGAACGGCACCCTGGAAGGGGGCGACGACGCGGTGGCCACGGCGCGTCAGAATGTCGTGGACATGCGGAACTACGTCGCCGACTTCGCCGCCCAGGCCGGCCGGTTGGGATATGACGTTGGCGAAACCACTGATGCCCTGCGCGCCTATGTCGAGCGCTTTGCCGGCATCAACGACGCCGCCCCCGCCATGACGGAGGTAGAGGTCAAGATCGCTGCCCTGAATGCCAGCTTCGGGGAGCTGGCACCACTGCTTCAGGCGGTTGGCTATTCGGCTGCTGAGGCCAGTGAGGCCGCCGCCAGGGGCCTTGCCAAGGCGAAGGAAGCGGCGCGGGGCGACTGGGTCGGCCAGATGGACCGCGAATTCAATTCGCTGATCGGCAACGATTACATCAACCAGATCCGGGAACTGCTGACATCCCGTGACACGCAATACCGCAACGCGGATGCCCTGGGCGCCGACAGGGGAATCGTTGACCGCAATGTTGCCGCGGCCCTGGGTGGCATACTGAGCACCGATCTGCGCCCCGATCAGCTGCAGGAAGCTGTGCGCCTGTTCGGGACGGATTTTCCCGAGGCGGCGACGGCGGCGCGGACCGCACTGGCGGCCCTGACCAGCAGTGTGGTGCAAACGGGCGATGCCGCCGCGGAAGCGGCCGCCCAGGCAGAGCGGGCCGCCCGCACGGGCCAGGCGATGGACGCCCTGGCCGACCGCATGGCGCGGGCCACGGGTGCGGCGGAGACGCTGGAAGGGTCGCTGGCGATCTTTGACCGGGCGGCGGCCCAGGAGCGCACGGCAACGCAGGCGCGCATTACGGCGGGCGAGATCGGCGCCGGGGTGCTGGCCGAGACAGAAACGACCCTGGCCGCTGAGCGGGCGGCCATCATCAAGAAGTTCGGTGATGCCGCGGTCGCCGAGGAAAAAGCACTGGCGGAGAAGCGCGCGCAGGTCACCCGTTCGCTGGAAGACCGGGCCTTTGCGCTGTCGGTGAAGGGTCAGACCGGTGCCGATGTGCAGATCCTGTACCGCCAGCAGCAGGCGGAGTTCGCAGCAGCTGAGGCGGCGGGCTACACGGCGGAGCAGCTTGAGCTGCTGGTGCAGGTGCTGGGCGGGGAGATGGTTCTTGCCGTCAATGCCGTGAACAAGGCCAGCCAGGAAGCGGCAGATGCCGCGCTGGCCGCGGCCAAGGCCGTCAATGACAATTTCGCCGACCGGCTGTTTGCAGCGACGACGGATACCAACACATTGGCGGGGGCACTGGCCGCCTTCGACCGGCAGGCGGGCAAGGACAGGATCGAGGCGGCCAAGACGGCCGGTGCGGATCTGGTGAAGCTGGAAGAGACGCAGGGCATTGAACGGGCCGCCATCATCAAGAAGTTCGGTGACGCTGCGGCCCAGCAATTGGCCGCCGTCAATATGTCGATCGCCGACCGGCTGTTCACGGCCACGAACGACAATTCCACGCTGGAAGGCGCCTTGGCCGAGTTTGACCGGCAGGCGGCCAAGGACAGGATCGAAGCCGCCCAGACTTCCGGCGCGGATCTGGTGGGTCTCGAACAGGCGCTGGCCGCCGAGCGCGGCGCCATCATCAAGCGCTTCACGCAGCAGGCCGTGGACGCGGAAAATCAGCGCCTGGAAGCGCTGCGCCAGGCAGGCGGCAGCCTGCGCCAATGGATCGACGGCATTCGGGCCGGCGGGTCATACGGTACCGCGACGCAGACCCGCGATATCGCCCAGCGGCAGTTCGACCAGCAGCTGTTGTTGGCCAAGTCCGGCAATGTCGAGGCGGTGCAAGGCCTTCGTGATTACGCCCAGCGCCTGATCGACGCGCAGACACCGTTCACCGCAAGCGGTGTTGACCGTCGCGCCATGATCGACGCCATCCTGACCCAGATCGAGGCGCTGCCGGCCGTGAAGAGCTACGACCAGCAGCTGCTGGAAGCGGTGCTGGGCCTGAAGGACGGGATCGATGTTGGCGTGGATCTGGAAGTGATCCGCACGATCAGCGAGGTGCTGTCGGCCCTGCCGGCCGAAGATCGGGCCAAGCTGATCCAGGCGCAGGAGGTGGTGCGGGAGATTGAGGAGCATCTGGGCCGCCAGCTGACAAAAGTGGAGTTGGATGAACTGGTCGAAGGCGGCGAAATTACGCGCAACATCGCACAATGGCTGGGCCGCGATCTGACCACGGCCGAACGGGCTGCCCTGCTGGAAGCCGACCAGATTGAGCGCACGATCGAACAGAAGCTCGGGCGGAACCTCACGCCCGCGGAGGCCGCGGAGATCCTGTGGCCAGGCCCGATAACGCGGGAGATCACGCAGCTGATCAAGGCCGCCTCCGGCGCCACGCTTCTGGGGACCGACACGGTCACGCGCACGATCAACCAGGTGCTGACAGTGCAGGGCGAAGTGCTGAGCGCCGAGAAGCTGTCGCAGCAGATCGCCATTGAGCTGGGAAATGTCCAATTCCAAGGTCAGGCGCTAGCGAACAGATATTTGGCGGCGATCGCGTGGAACACGGCCCGCATCGTTGGTTCGGGCGGTTCAGGTCTGCTGATCTCTGATGACCCGAGCAAAGATGGGGATCAGTCGATGTTCGAAGGCCGCGCGGCCGCCACGCTGTCCGTTTCGGGTGGTGGCACGGACAATGCGGGCATTATCGAGGCCGTTAACAGTGTGGCTTTGAAGATTGCCGACCTGCATGCGTGGCAGGTGCAGGTCTGGGCGGTCGAGAGCCAACTGCTGGACAAGACGAAGTACAATACGGCTGAGGCGTCGAAGCGGCTGGGCGGTGGCTATTCCTATGCGCGGGGTACCGATTTCCACCCAGAAGACGGGTGGGCGACTGTCGGCGAAGAGGGTCCGGAGCGGGTCTATCTGCCACGCGGGGCGCAGGTGTACAGCCGTCAGCAGACCCTGGAGCTGGCGCGCCGGCCGCGCCCTGTGGTCGTAGGCGTTGTTACCGGAGGGAGTGGGGATAACGCCGCCCTGACGGCCGCGGTCGAGCGCCAGGCAAGGGCGACGGAGCGGCAGAACGTGCTGCTGCAAAAGATCGCCGACGCCACGGCCGATGGCGCCGATGCCGCCGCTGAGACGGTGAAGGTCCTGAAGGCCCCGGTGCGCGTCAAGGTCGGCAGCATCGCCAAACTGCGGGGGGCCGCATGAACTGGCTGATGCGCGCCTTTCCCTATGATGAGGCACTGGGCGCCACCCGCACGGTCTACGCGTCGCTGCGTGGCTTCATCACCCGACCCGATGAGACCGGAGCCGCTCCCAATACCTATTGGGACCGGCGGATTGAGGTGCCCCTATCCGAAACGGCTTCCCTGTTCGATGGCGACGCCGTTGGGGGCCGCTCGACGGCGTCGCTGGGTGCCGTCCGGATTTCCAACGATGACGGGGCCATTGACGGTTGGCTCGACTGGGACTGGGACGGGCGCGTAGTCGAGCTTTACCGCACCGACCTATCCAAGCCCCGCTACCTTTCGGACTTTACGCTGATCACCCGCCGCACGGTGGATGATATCGTTCCCGGTGATCAGATCGAGCTGGTCCTGACAGATGCGCAGGCGCGGTTTTCGGCCCCGGCGCGGCGCGGCACCTTCGCAGGCACAGGCGGCATTGAGGGCACGGCTTCGCTCAAGGGCCGGGCAAAGCCGTTCTGTTTAGGGCGGGTCCGGCGGATAGAGCCCGTGCTGATCGATGCCGAGTTCAACATCTACATGATCGATCCGGCGGGCATCCATGCGCTGCCGGCAGCGGACGATGGTGGTGCGGTATTCACCATCGGCCCCGATCTGGCCAGCTACGCCGCGCTGAAGGCGCTGGATATGTCCAGTCTGGATCTGGCCACTTCGAAAGCGGCGGGCCTGCTGCGGCTGTCGGAGAAGCCGTCTTATCGGCTGCGCGTCACGGCTGAGGGTGTGGCGCCGGCTGGCACCTGGATCTATAAGGCGGGCGATCTGGTCATGCACGCGGCCCAGGCCTTCGTCGGGCTGACAGATGGCGAGATCGACGGCGCCTCCGTCACGGCCTTGAACAGCGTACAGCCGGCGGTGCTTGGCTATTGGTCCGATGGCGCAGCGGAGCTGACGGCGGAAGCGCTGATCGACCGGATCATGGACAGCATCGGCGGGTTCTGGGGCGTGTCCACCGCCGGCCTGTTGCAGGTCGGGCGATATGACCTGCCGGCCATGACATCCAGCGCCACTATCCGGCGCCGCGACATGATCGACCTGAACCCACAGCAGGCACCTCGCCGCATCAAGCGCGTGCGCCTGTCCTATCGGCCAGGACTGGCGCTGTCCGAGCAGGAAATCGCCAGCAGCATCGGGATAGCGGAGCGCGAGCTGGCGACGCAGGACCGGGAATGGACAGCCGAAGCCGTCAGTGCGACGACAGAAGTGCAGAGCCTGCTGGCGGCGCCGCTGGAAAAGGACACCCTGTTCGACGCGGCGTCTGATGCCGATGCAGAGCGCGACCGCTTGCTGGCGCTGCATTCTGTCCGCCGGCAGCCGTTCGATATCGTCCTGCCCCTGTCCGCCCGGTTCGAGAGCATCGGCATCGGCGCCACGGTCGAGATCTTCGACAAGCGCTTTGGCCTGGCCGGCGGGCGCCGCGTGGTCGTGCTGCGGCGCGTAGCGGACACCGGCGCCGACATCCCGACCCTGACCCTGACGGTGCTGTGATGGCGAATATCACCATCCTTTACGACATCGCGTCGGATACCGGCACCTTGGCCGGTGCCGGGACCAACCCCGCCGCGTGGGTGGAAAACAGCACCTTGTCGGTGCAGAACCTGCGCAATGACGATCTGGCTGCCGTCGCCCGCTATCTGGATATCGAGAGCGGCTATGCGCGGATGGTGGCCTCCTTCGATCGGGTTCGGCCGGTGTCAATGTGGGCGCTGATCGGGCATAACGCCAGCACCCTGGCGGAGATGCAGCCCGGCCTGGCCGAGAGCGAGGTGTTGACACCTGCCCTATACCTGCCCGACCGGCAGCCGGTATGGGAGCCCACCGTGGTCTGGGGCAGCCTGCCCTGGGGTGCCTTTCCCTGGGACGGTGTCGACAAGAGCACGTTTCCCGGCGCGCCGATTGCCTTCCATCTGGCGCCAGAGACGATGTATGCGGAGCACGCCTGGCTCGACATCTTTGACCCCAGCAACGAGGACGGCTTCTTCGACGCCGGCCGGCTGATGATCGGACAGGGCTGGACGCCTCCGGACGAAGAGGCCCACGATTATGGCTCCTCGATACGGCCTGTCCACACGGCGCAAGTCACTCGCACGCGCGGCGGCCGGCGCCTGGTCGGCGATGGCCTGATCTATCGCGAGTGGGAAATCAAGCTGTCCTTCCAGTCTGAAGCGACCGCCATCGGCGTCTATCACGACCTGATGATGCGGCTGGGCAAGCGCGGCGACATGCTGATCATCTGGGACAGCGACAAGGTCCCCGCCATCCGCAACCGCATGAGCCTTTACTGCGCGCTCGCGGACACTTCCCCCATCACGATCACCGATGACGACGCTTGGGAAGTCGTCCTGAAGGTAGAGGAGCTGACCTGATGGCAATCACGCTGAATGGCCGCGTCTGGGCCATCTCCGATTTCGCGCCCTGGAAATTCGCCAAGAACTGGGAAAGCTTCTGGACGGACGCGGTGGCCGAACTGGCCCTGTTCCAGGGTGGGACGCTGCGCGACCAGGCGGCGGCATCTGCGGCATCTGCGGCCACGAGCGCGCAGTTGGCGGCACAGGCGGCGGGGGCGGCCACGTCGGGACCGGCTACGGGGCTGGTCTATGCCGCGGCGTCGAAGGCTTTGGTGGCGGCCGCCGACTGTGGCAGCGCCTTTGCCTGGGATACAGGCCGGGATGGCGATTTCGGCGCTTGGACCAACCGACGAGTGGCGAGCTGGTACCGGGAAGGGCTGAATACCGGCACCCGTGGCGCCACCCGGCGCTTCCCGCGCGTGGCGCTGGGATATGTCCGCACCACATTGGCCCAGCTGGCGATTTATGACGGCAATGACGCGGATGGCAGTGGGGTGCCGCGGCTTTGGAAGGCGTGGACCATCACCGGCATCGTCGGATGCGAGCGCCAGCCCAGAAACGGCAAACTCCATTTCTGGACGGGCAGCGCGCTCTACCAATTCGATTTTGCCACTGACACGGTCTGGCGCTGGACTACGGCCGGCCGGGCGCGATGTGTAAATCAAGCCGTGGCAAATTTCAGCTTGGCCACGGCACAGTTCGTCATCGCCGACACGTCCAACGGGTTGCCGAGCAACATTGTGCTGGCGGTGCATTCCGCAGTGCTGCCCGGCGGCCCGACCAGTGCAGCCAATCTTCCGGCGCCGACCGTCATTGTCGGCACCGACGCGGCCCTTTCAGCCATTCACCCCTCCGGTGAAGTATTCGATGTGACGCGGACCTCCGGGTTCACCGCTGTGCAGTTGGGTGCCGATGCCAGGGTCTGGGCGATGTCGGCGACGTCGTCGTCGGTTTACTACGGCTTGGTCCCGTATGCCGACAGCACCGACACAGGCTGGCGGACCGGCGCCTATACAGTGTCGGCGGCACCGGCAATGCTGGACAGCAATGCTGGTCAGAAGCGGTTCGCCCCCGGCGCCATTGGCACGGCAGGTGGTCTGATCTTGCTGGCCGATGATATCGGCAATCCGGCGGCCGGCATGGTGGCGCATGCCACAACGGAATATGCGTCGCTATGGCAGCCCGGTGACATCCGTGGCGCCTATATCTGTTCGACGCAAACGGGGTCGGTGACCGCGTCGGCCGAACTGGTGAGCAATGGTGATTTCGCGGCCGGCACGACAGGCTGGGTGGCCGGGGCGATGGGCGGCGGTGCCGCCACGACATCAGTCGTCGCCGGCAAACTGCGCGTAACCAACGGCGTTACCAGTAACGTGGGTTACGCGCACCAGACGCTGACGGTGGAGCCGGGCCGTGCCTACATCATCGTCGGGGATATCACGCCCGGCGGCGCCTATCCGGGCGACATCTCCGTTTATGACAGCACCGGCATCCTGCTGCTGGATGGGCGGGATGTGTCCAGCGCAACCACGGGCCAGGTGCAGCAGTTCATCGCGACCACCGCCACGGTGAATCTGCGCCTGCGCGTGATTACGGCCACGTCTGGCGATTACTGCGACTTCGACAATGTCTCGGTCCGGGAGGGTGTAGCGGACCGCAGCGTCAAAGCGACCGGCATGATCATTCGTGGAACGTTGACCCGAACGGCCATCGCTGCCGGGGGGCTGTCATACTTCAGTGGCTTCGGAACAGGCTATCTGGAGCAGCCCTGGACGGCCAACTGGGACATGGGCAGCGGTGATTTCGCCTTGATGTGGTGGGCGCGCAGCGCCTTGGGTAGCGGCTACTATCTCGACCGCGACAGCGCCATATCAGCCGCACGGATCAGTGTGGTAGCCAGCGCCGCCAAGCTTCACTTCACCATCAAGGACGGTTCCGGCAATTCCGGGTCGGTGGTGTCTGCGACCGACTTCGTCAGTTCGGTCATGCATTTTTGGGTGCTTGCACGTCGCGGCAATACCCTTGAGCTGTGGTGCGACGGCGTTCTTGAAGCGACGTCCAGCGTGGCCGCGGTGGGCAGCCTCAGCAACAGTTCCGCCCTTCTGCGGGTTGGCGAGCGAGTTTCCGCGACGGCCGCAGCAACTGGTCTGGTTGCGGGGCCGTTGCGCGTCAGCGCCTATACACCCACCCCCGCCCAGGTGCGGCGAATGTATGAGGACGAGCGGCGGATCATCATTGACGGGATGCCGGCGACGCTGGCCGGCACCAGCAACGGGGCCTTAGCCGTGGCGCAGCATGAGGAGACGGGTACCATTCTGGCAGGTGGTGGCGATGGCATCTCCGTATTTGATGGGTTGGCCCGTATCGCCTATCTTGACGGTGCCAGCGCGCCGGGGGCGATAGCCAGCGATGCCATTGTCAGCCTGGCCACAGTCGACATCCATACCGTGGTCGCAACAGTATCCGGCGCCGGGTGGATTGCCGATGGCCTGATCGCACGAGACCGGCTGGCAGTGCCGGCGCGAGCGATGACAAACCAGAACAGGCTGAGCCTGGCCAGCGCGGTCACAACGGACACAAGCCCGCTGGTGCTGGCGCCGCGCCTCTATGTGGGCGAACGCGAGGAGGTGCTGGTTCGCGCCGAAGTGCTGGCGAGGGTCTATGGCGCGACGGCCAGCGACAGCGGCATCTGGTCACTTTCAGCGCGCTTCATCCGTGATGCTGGTGGCAGCCTGACGCTGGCCACGGAAGCCGACAGCCAAGGCGACGTGCGGTGGGACACGGGCACGCCGGGTGCCGAACCCTGGCTTGACAAGAGTTCCGGAGCGCTGGCCGTGGCGCTGATCGCGTCGGGCAATTTCGTGGCCGTGCAGGTGACGGGCATCACCGGCCGGGTGGAGTGGGAGGGCGAGGTGCGATGGCGCCGCATTGCCCGTGACCAAAGCTATGCGGCGTAGGCGGAGGGAACGATGGGTGACATTTATAATGGCGGCCGCTACATGCTCCGGCGGCAGTTGGTCAATGGGTGGTCGCGCTGTCCACAGGACGCCCTTTATCTCCCGGATGCAGACGAGGTCGAGATCGCGTCGGCCATAGCGTGCAACCGTGCGGTCTCCCAGCTTGTAGCGGCCGCCGAGGCCTACGAGGCGGCAGCCCGCCTTCTGGCCAAGCCTGTACCCGCGCAGTGGGTCGCGAGCGCCGACGCGGACGGTCTGCCGATACAGGTCGAGGCGCCAACGTGGGCGGCGTGGGTGACGGCCGGTGAACTGGTCGGCGCGGCGGGGGCGCAGCTGCTGCATCTCGTGCGAACGCGGGCTGAGCAACTGTTTGATGACGAGGATGGCTACGAGCTTGCACTGCCGGCCCTGCCGCCGTTCGACCCACGCAGCGAGACGGCCGATCTGGTCGACGGGTCCTGGGTTGTTCGTGCGCTGACCGCAGAAGAGCTGGCGGTACATCCGCTGCGCCCGGCACCCTTCATGAGCAAGATGGACTTCGCAGCCCTGCTGGTCGCGACGCTGGGTGATGCGTTGGGAACGGCCGTGATCGGCATGTACGGTTCCGTTTTGGCATTGGCGCAGGATGTGGACTGGATTGACGTGTTCGACTGCCTTAACGGAGACCCAACCAAGCCGGGCTATGCCGCACAACTGCTGGCCGAGGGGGCGGTGGATGCAGGGCATGTGGCGGCGCTGCGGGCCGGATGGGTGACAGCATGCAAAACCTGATGCTGGAGATAGGGCGCAGGCTGGGCGAGATGGTATCGCTGCTGTCATGCGCCGCGAATGTGGTTGTGGGGACGGGCGATCGCGAGGTGACGCTCTCGGCAGGGGCGTGGGAGCTGCGGCGCATTGGAGCGGCCCGTGGAGCTTGGCTGGTGCGGGCTATCGACTGGTTGCCCTTTAATGGGGCGGGGCACTGTGAGAGAGCGTGGAAAGACCACGCTTTCGTGTGGCTGAAGGTGTTGGCTGAGTAGCCAGCGGTTCTTGAACAAGTGCATCAAGATATTGTGCCGCCACCCCCTGCCTTGTGGGGTGGCGGCTGGTGTCAAATTATGTGCAAACTGGTGTCAAATCGAGCGCGCCGCTACATTTCGGGCCGATGACCGTGCTGCCATTCTTACCATTGATTGGGCAGCCAACGGGATGGAGCGTGCGAACCTGATCTATGCGCTGTTGCAGTTCGCGGCCGTCAGGGGGGTCGTCGAGCGTTCGGGGCAGTCGACGCATATGGTCATATTCCGGCACCAAATGTATCCATCGCCGTCAATTTCAGCCTGTGATTCTCCTGGTCAACGTTACGATACATCAATCACTTGATGTATCGTAACGTTGACGGGTTCTTTCAGAAGCCGAACTCGTAGGTCAAGCGCAAGCCGGTCATGAACTGGTTCTTGCGGCCGCGGTTCCGGATAAGCGGACTGTCGGCAGCCTCGGGTCCCAGCCGGTCGTAACGGGCCATCAGGCCCAAAGACAGGGCATCCGTGACGGGCGTGATGATGAAGGCGCCGACGCCGTAGGATACAAGGCCGGCATCGGCCTTGTACCGGCCAAGCCCGGAATTGGCGGACTGGTTCGCATTGATGCCGAAATAGGCGTTGGTGTATTTGGCGCTGGCGAAGGTCGCCTGCGGACCGATCATGTAGATCACCTGTTGGCCGAACTGTTCCGTCATGCCCATATATTGTGCGCCGATGTCGGCGACCACGCCCTTGTGGCCACCCACGGCTTGGCGCACCTCCAGCGAATAACTGAACGGGTCGAAACTATATTCGATGAAGCCGCCCAACTCCGGTGCCGCTTTCACGTCGCCCAATCCCTTCAGCGCCTTGGTCTTCTTGCCGGCGACACGGAAGGGATTGCTGTCGTCTTCCTGGCGGCCAAAGTCGAATTTTGCAATCGGGCCGGCACGCCAGCCGTCGCTGTTGATGAGATTGTAGCCAACCCCCTCGAAGAGGGAGGCGAAGAAAACGTCCTGGTATTCTACCTTGATATCGGGGATGACCATCGCCTGATAGTCCTTGGACCCGTTGAAGGCCGGCATATACAGGGTGGCGAGGCCGACGGACAGTTTCCAGTCATAGTCCATCCCGGGCCCCGGCATCGGGGAAACGAAGTCTCCCTGCTGTTCGGCCGTCTGCTGCCGTTGCGGGCCGGTCTCCTGTGCCTTCACATTGGCGGAGACGGTCAGGGTGATGGACGCGGCAAGGGGTATGAAATTCAGGGCCTTGAGCGTGCTTACAGTCTTGAAAATGTTGGAATATTTCATCGAATGCTCCAGGAGCGGGGTGCCGATCGTCCGCATCCTACGGGCTTTTCCGGCCTGCACATCCGCCTTGAGACTGATGTGCAGGCCGGAAAAACCGATATGCTGGGTCGATATCTGCAAGGAGCGACCGCCGGTGCCGGACAGATCCGGCGTCAGTATGGTGGTGCGTGGGAATGGAGCATCACGGGAACATGAAGAACTGGCTCGACCATTGCCCGGCGTTTGTCGGCCGCCTGTGGTTCCAATTTGCCGTGATCTATACGCTGCTGGCGTTCTGCGCGATGACGCTACTTGGCGTCAGCAAGTACAGCGTGGAGGATTATGGTGATTTCCGCAAGGCGGTCACCCTGGAGCATGTTCGGGAGCTGGTCTCCAGTGAGAAGCTCACCGTTGCGCAGGCGATCCTTGATGTCACCGATGTCAGGTGGCGCCAGCAAGCGTGCGAGAACATCCGGAAAAAGCTTGAAAATATTGAGCAGGCCAGCGACGACGGGTCCGTCTATCGGATCACCAACTCCAGCCGGCCCGAAGTTTATATTCAAATAGAGGACGAAAATAATCGGCTTGTCATGTCCGATCCCGTCGACCTTCCGGCGGAATTGGCCCCGCTTTTCGCCGCGATGAAGCAGCAGCGGGCGGTGGCCGACAAAGTCATCTGGATGGTCGAAAACGGCCCCATCTGGGTGGATATGCCCATCGACGATGGCAAGGGCAACCGGATCGGGCGCGTCCGTATCCTGTATGTTGCCGAGTTCGACGTCTGGATACAGATTGAGAGCGTTTTCAATTTTCTGCTTGGGGCGTGGGGCTATGTCATTCTTTTCTCCATTCCCATTGGCATCGCCTGCGGCGTGGCTGCGGCCCATTATGTGACCCGGCATTTGGGGCGAATGAACGACGTGACCGAAAGCTGGCGGCGGGGTGATTTCACCGCGCGCATCGCCCTTCCCAATGACGATGTGCTGATCCGGCATAGCCAGCATCTGAACGACATGGCGGATGATCTGGAACTCTATTTGTACCTGAAGCAGAACCTTGCCGTCAGCGACGAACGCAACCGCGTGGCGCGCGAACTGCACGACACGGTGAAGCAGAAGCTGTTCGCCCTGGGCTTGCAGTTGGCGACAGCCAAGGCCAATCCTGCTGTGCTGGAGGCCGCCCACGAGCCCATTCTGGAGGCAGAGACCATCAACCGGGAAGCGCAGCATGACCTGATGGAGATCATCACGCAGCTGCGCCCGACCAGCACCGGTGACAGTACGCTTCACAACCGGGTCGGCATGATCGCCGAAGATTTCAGGCGGCGGTTCGATGTCGATATCGAGCTGGGTGATATGGGGGCCATCCAGCCCAACGCGCATGTGGAACATCAGGTGTTGCGCATTTTGCAGGAGGCGCTGATGAACGCGGTGCGCCATGGCAAGGCGTCCAAGGTGACCGTGGCCGCGGCAATTGATGGGAGTGCCGCAATGCTGGTCATTGCCGATAATGGGATCGGATTCGAAATGACCGCTAAAACAAAAGGCTTCGGCATCATCTCCATGCGCGATCGGGCGCGTGACCTGCCGGATGGACGGCTCGACATCGTAAGTGCGGAAGGTGAGGGAACCCGCCTGGCAATTTACTGGAAAAGCGAATCATGACGGATCTGATTACACTTATCATTGCGGACGATCACGCCATGGTCCGCCGCGGGCTGACCGCTTTTCTAGCCACTGCACCTGACATCCAGGTGATGGCAGTCGCCACCTGTGGGGTGGAGGCGGTATCGGCCGCCCGCAGGCATGCACCCGATGTGGTGTTGCTGGACCTGTTCATGCCCGACCAGCCGGCCGTCGATACCGTGCGCCAAATCAAGCGGGTCAGCCCGCGCAGCCAGATCATCATGGTCACCTCGCACGAAGGGGATGAATATGTGGTGCCCACGACGCAGGCGGGTGCCATCTCCTACATCTTGAAGGACACGACGCCGGAGGACCTGATTCGCGCCGTGCGCAAGGCGGCGGCGGGGGAAAGCGTGCTGAGCCCGCGCATCGCCAAGGCGCTGGTGACAATCATGTCCCGCACGCGTAGTGGCAAGCCGCAAGAGGACCAGTTGCACGCCGACCTGACCGAGCGCGAGATGGAAGTGCTGCACTGTATCGCCGGGGGCCTGTCCAACATGGAGATCGCGGCGCGTCTGTCGATATCGGAGAAGACCGTCAAGTCCCATGTCAGCAATATCCTGGGCAAACTCTACCTGACCGATCGCACGCAGGCGGCCGTCTATGCCTGGCGGGAGGGGATCGTCAAGGAATAGCCGCCATATCATCCTCAAGGCCGATGTCACCCGTCGGCCCCTCGATAGACTGACCTTGATGAAACAATGAACCTTCCCCCGACACGGGATGGAGATTGCCGCCAAAAAGATCTTTGGAGGGATGAGATGCCCGGTTTCCCAAGCCCGCTTCCCCTGTCCCGCCCGCCGGGCAAAACCGCCGACATATCATGGTGGGCAGGGGGTGGATTTGTCGCGAGTGGAAGTGACAGGAGCCAACCCAGCAGTCAGCCGGAGACAATACCGCAGCCGAATGGATTGGCGGAGGGGCAGGTCCGCTCACCGGTGGCGTTCGACTGGGGATGACCAGCCAAACGCCTTCCCCAGACCAGCAACTGCGCCACCCGCGAGCGAACATGCCTATGAGAAAGCGTATCCTGCTGATCCCGGCTATTGCCGGAATGCTGCTCTATGCCTTTGCATACCTGAGGGGGAAGGAGGATGCCCCCTCTGCCGGCGCTGTGGCCGCGCTCAGTGTCACGGTGACGAAGCCTTGGCCAGGCAGCCTCGCGCAGACCGTTTCCGCGACCGGCATGACCGTCCCGCGGGAGGAAATCCGGATCATGACGGAACTGGCCGGCGTGCGGGTCCGCGACGTTCTGGCTGATGTCGGCGACGTGGTGGAGAAAGGGCAGGTGCTGGCTCGGCTGGATGGACAGTCCATGGCCAATCAGGTGGAGCAGTTGCGCAGCGACTATGAACGGGCCCTTGACGCCTTTGCCCGCGTGGATGCGATCAAGGATAGCGGGGCGGTGAGCCGCCAGCTTGTGGTCGAACGACGCACCCAGATGCAGGCGGCCAAGGCCAAGCTGGACGACGCGGCCTTGAGCCTGAAGCGGACCACCATCCTGGCGCCGACAGACGGCATCCTGTTCGACCGCAAGGCCGTGATCGGTGGGTTGGTCAGCGCCAGCGAGCCCTTGTTCCGCATGGCCCGGTATCAGGAGATCGAGGTGGAGGCCCTCGTGCCGGAGGCCGCCCTGTCCAGTCTGACGCCGGGCCAACAAGCCACCGTGACTTTGACGGGCCATCCAGAAACGTTCGACGGGGTTGTCCGCCTTGTCTCGCAGCAGGTCGATCAGGCGACACGCATGGCGGCGGTCCGCGTCCGGCTTCCGGCTGCGGCATCGGTTCCCGTCGGTCTGTTCGCCACCGTCCGCATCGTGCAATCCCGCCGGGACGGCACCCTGCTGCCCCGAACCGCCCTTCAGCAGGACGGCCGCGGCACCTTTGTCTGGGTCCTGGAGGCCGGCCAGCAGGCGAGGCGACTGCCGGTGACGGTGATCCTGGCCGATGAGGCACAGGTGATGGTGGATGAGGTTTCCCCCGATGCCAGCGTGGTCGCCCGGGCTGGCGCCTTCATCAGGGAAGGCGACCATGTGCGCGTGGTGGGGGGCGACTGATGTCCGGCTTCAGCGGTTTCAGCTTTTCCACCTGGGCCATCCGTAACCCGATCCCGCCCATTGTGCTGTTCCTTCTGCTGACGGTGGCCGGGCTGTTCGCCTATGGCAAGCTGCCGATCAACAATATGCCGGCCATCGTGGTGCCCGTGGTCAGCGTGCAGGTCGGCCAGCCGGGGGCCACCGCCACCGAAATGGAAACGCAGATCACAAGGCGGGTGGAAAGCGCACTGGCGGGCCTGCAAGGGGTGAAGCACATCACCTCCACCATTTCTGAGGGCGCCTCCAGCAGCGTGGTTGAATTCGACCTGGACACCGATTTCGACCGCGCCGTCAATGACGCCCGCGACGCGGTCGCCCGCATTCGCGACCAGTTGCCGCGGTCCATCCGGGAACCAAAGGTGCAACGGGTTGATATGGATGGCGGCCCGATCCTGGTCTACGCGCTGGAGACTCCGGAAATGCGGCCGGATGAGGCAAGCTGGTTCATCGATGATGTGCTGACCCGTGAGTTGATGGGTATCCGGGGCGTTGCGGCGGTGCGGCGTCAGGGCGGCATTGACAATGAGATCACCCTGACGCTGGACCCGGCCCGGCTGATGGCACTGGGCGTATCCGCCGGCGATATCAGCCGGACCTTGGCGCAGACCCATATCGACCTGCCATCCGGCCGCATCACCCTTTCCGGCACGGAATACGCCCTGCGGACAGTAGGCAGTGCCGGAACGGTTGCGCAGTTGGGTGACATCCGCATTGCACTGGCCAACGGGCGTGCGTTGCGGCTGGGTGATGTCGGGACCATCACGGATGGCGGTGCGGAGGCGCGCACCCTCACGATGCTGGATGGAAAGCCCGCCGTCACCTTCCAGGTTTTCCGCGCCAAGGGCGCCAGCGAGGTCGACGTGGCCCGTCGGGTGGCGGCGCGATTGGCGACCGTCGAAGGGGGCCGCGAGAATCTGCGCTTCCGTCAGATCTTCTCGCTCGTAACTTTCACCGAAAACAGCCTTCTGGCCACCCTTTCCAATTTTGTCGAAGGGGCGGCGCTGACCATCCTGGTCGTCTTCCTGTTCCTGCGCGATGGGCGGGCCACGCTGATCGCGGCCATCGCCATCCCGCTTTCCATCATTCCGACCTTCCTGATGATGTACTGGCTGGGCTTTTCCCTGAACAGCGTCACCCTGCTGGCCATCTCACTGGTCACCGGGGTTCTGGTGGATGATGCGATCGTAGAGATCGAGAATATCCACCGGCATATGAGGGAAGGGCGCACGCCTTTTGACGCGGCCCTGGTCGCCGCCGAGGAGATCGGGCTGGCCGTCATCGCCACGACGCTGGTGATCTGTGCCGTCTTCGTGCCTGTCAGTTTCATGCCGGGCATGGCGGGGCAGTTCTTCCTGCAATTTGGTCTGACGGTGGCGATTGCCGCTTTCTTCTCGCTGCTGGTCGCCCGGGTGTTGACGCCCATGCTGGCAGCATATCTGCTGCGATTGCCCTCCCGGCCTGTAACCCCGTCGCCCTGGATCGCCCAGTATCGCCGCCTTGTCGGCTGGACGCTGGACAACCGGCTGAAGACCATGGGGCTGGCCTTACTCAGCATGATTCTGTCCTTCGGGTTGATCCCGTTCCTTTCCCCTGACTTCATCCCCTATGAGGATGTGTCCCAATCCCGCCTGACGCTGGAAATGCCCCGTGGCACCACCCTGACCCAGATGGCAGAAGCCGCCCGGCGGGCGGAAGCGATCCTTCGTCAGCAGCCGGAGGTCGGCTATGTTCTGACTGCCATCGGCAGCACCGCGATGACCACGGATGATCCGGGCGGATCGGAAGGTGCGGCTGCGGGCGGCATCAATGTGGCGGTGCTGGACCTGAAGCTGGTACCGCCCGATCAACGTGTGTCGGATCAGCGATCATTCGAGAGGCGCGTTCTCCCGGACCTGCTGATGCTGCCCGACATGCGGATCAGCTTTGGCAACGCGTCCGGGGGAAAGGACGTGTCCATCACGTTGGTCAGCGACAATGGCGAGGCGCTGTCCCGCACAGCAGCAGCCTTGGAGCGCCAGATGCGCGGCCTTGCCGAACTGAACAGCGTCAGCAGCACGGCTGCCCTCAGTCAGCCCGAACTGATCATCACCCCGGACCATGCGAAAGCGGCGCTGCTGGGCATTTCGGTGCAGGCGATCGGCGACGCGGTCAGTATCGGCACCATCGGGGATATCGAGGCGAACCTGGCCAAGTTCACTGTCGGCAATCGGCAGATCCCCATCCGCGTGCGCCTGCCGGAAGCCGGCCAACAGTCCATCGACCTGTTGCGGAACCTGCCGCTGCCGACCGCCAGCGGTGGCAGCGTGCCGCTGTCCCTTGTGGCCGATATCCGCTTCGCCAGTGGCCCGACCACCATCCAGCGTCATGACCGCCAGCGCCGGATCACGCTGGAGGCCAATCTCAATGATGTGCCCCTGGGGGTGGCGCTGGAGAAGATCCAGTCCCTTCCGGCCCTGCGACAAATGCCGGCCGATGTCAGGATGCAGAGTGCGGGCGATGCCGAGATCATGGAGGAACTGTTCGCCAGTTTCGGGCAGGCCATGGGTGCCGGGCTGCTGATGGTCTATGCCATCCAGGTGCTGCTCTACCGGGATTGGATACAGCCTGTCACCCGGATGGCGGCATTGCCGCTGTCCATCAGCGGGGCGTTTATTCTGCTGCTGCTGACCGGCACTTCCTTCTCCATGCCGGCTCTGATCGGTATCCTGATGCTGATGGGGATTGCCGACAAGAATTCCATCCTGCTGGTGGATTACATGATGGAGCTGATGAAGCATGGACGCTCCCAGCGTGACGCCATCGTGGAAGCCTGCACGGTGCGGGCGCGCCCCATCGTAATGACATCGCTGGCCATGCTGGTCGGGATGCTGCCCATCGCCCTGCAACTGGGTTACGACACGGCCTTTCGCGCGCCGATGGCCATCGCCGTGATGGGTGGGCTGATCTCCTCCACCGCCCTCAGCCTTGTCTTCGTCCCGGTCATGTTCAGCTATGTGCGCGACCTGGAGGATTGGCTTTTGCCCGGATTGGCGCGGCTCATTTGACGCTGCTGCCGGATCGACCTGCCATTATCGAGACGAAAAACCACTACTCCATGAGCCAACCTCCGTGGAGAGCATCGGCGGCTGGCGGATCTGCCGACAACCGGCCGGCCGGTTGAATTTGTGCTGCTGGCACTCCGGTTTCCGCGATGCTGTGCTCTGCGGGCTCCGTGTATTCACGGAACGCTTCGATCCGACTGTACGGACGCGAAAAACTCGACTTGCTACAGGCCTGTGTCATCGGCACCGGCCAACACGACGAAGCATTGGGTGTCCTGTCAGCCAGTCCATCAGCTTCGGCCACGACAATGGCCGATTGAACAACAGCTTACTGCTGTTGTCCGTCCCGCAGGCCTGAAAATGCCACCTACCCAGTTCGACTGTCGGCAGATATATCGCCTCCATAACCACCAGTGTGACGCCTGTCGGAGACCATAACCTGGAACCCAACCCTGTCCAGGTGAAGGGGCATCCACACCATTAGCTCATGCATCCCAATGTAGGTCTTCCATCAAAATGGTCGGGTATGGGCAAGACAGTCTGCAAGCATGATCAATGGTTCCGATCAATAAATAGGGGTCGCGTGAGCCCAGACGCCAAAACACAGAAAAATCAGGGAGGAAAAATGAAGTTTGCTCAACCCGAGGGGCGCTGCCCCTACAAGCTCGCCTTGCTGGCATCCATCGTCGCTGGCACCTCGTCGCTTGGCATCGCATCGGCTCAGGAAGCCCCGCCGCCAGTGGCGAGCGGCGGCGACAGCATGGTCCTGGAAGAGATCATCGTTACCGCGCGTAAGCGCTCCGAGACGTTGATCGAAGTCCCTGCCGCCATTGCTGCGGTTGGTGCGCTTGAACTGGAGCGCAGTGGGATCAACGGTGTCGATGCGCTGGCCCGCAAGATTCCTGGTTTCGTGATCGGCGAAGGCGGCGGCACCATTCAGGGTGGCTCTATTGCTCTGCGCGGCATCAGCGCCTCTGACTCCAACCCGCTCGGTGACCAGGCCGTATCGTTCAACATCGATGGTGTTCAGGTCGCACGGGCGACGGTACGACGTATGGGCGATTTCGATACGGCGCAGGTTGAGGTCATGAAAGGGCCGCAAGCCCTTTTCTACGGCAAGAACAGCCCAGGTGGCATCATCTCCACCCGCACGGCCGATCCGACGGACCGGTTCGAGGCGGGTGGGAAGCTTGGCTATGAGGTCGTGGCCCACGAGACCCGTGGAGAGGGATATATATCCGCACCCGTCACCGATGCGCTGGGCGCGCGCCTCGCGGTCTATGGTTCGCATATGCGCGGCTGGGTGAAGAACGAGTTGCCGCGGGACTATGCCTTCGCGCCGAAGGACGAATATGGTCCGAAAACCGACGAGTACGCGGCTCGTGGTACGCTGAAATATGATGATGGCGGTCCCTTCGATGCACGCTTGAAGCTCGCCTATAATGACGTCAGGGGTGCCGGCACTGGCGCCAATTATCAGTTGGTCCATTGCCCGGCGGGGCGGCCGCTGACCAGCGCCCCCGGCGTTGTGGATGATTGCAAGGTCGATGACCGGCTGACGACAGGTTCATTGGGCACCGGGTTCGCCACTGCCTTGGCCCCGATGGTTCTGAGTGACATGCTCCGCGGCTCCGATTTTGGTGACGGCGAGGGCAAGTCGCGGCAGAAGCAATGGCTCGGCGGCCTGGAGATGAACTACGAAGTGGCGGAGGATCTGACGGTCACCTCCGTGACCGGGCTCTACGACGTTCGGATGTTCAATCGCTCCAACTTCTCCCTTTCTTCCTTGCCGAGCGCGATATTGGGGAGTGTGAACGCGCTTGATATCCGTGAGATCAGCCAGGAACTGCGCCTCACCTCTAACTTCAGCGGTCCGTTCAATTTCATGTTCGGCGGCCAGTTCCAGGACAGCCGGGCCAAGAGCGCGTCCATTGCGGCGTTCGGTGCCATTCCGGGGCAAATTTCGGTTGTCGGGCGCCCGTCGCCGTTCATCGCATCAGGTTACTTGCTGGACCAGAAGGGCGAAGCCTATTCCGCCTTCGCCCAGTTGCAGTACAAGATTACCCCGGAACTGGAATTGTCAGTCGGCGGACGTCTGTCGACGGAGGAGAAGGAACTGGTTTCCGTCCTCGACAGCACCTCTCTGGCGACCGGTGCTGTAGAACTGGTCGGCGTGCGGCCTCTTCTCTCCAATGGAAATCAGAAGAAGAGCTTCAACAATCTTTCACCGGAATTCACGCTTTCCTACCGACCGAACTCCGACCTGAATTTCTACGGCTCCTACAAGGAAGGTTTCCTGTCCGGCGGTTTCAACGGCGGCTCGGCGAACTTCAACGGCGACCTCAGCTATCGCCCACAATATGTGGAGGGATGGGAAGCCGGCGTTAAGGGACACGCCTTCGATGGTGCCCTGACAGCCGATCTGGCTCTCTATACCTATGATATCACGGACCTGCAGGTGCAGGTGACCACGCAGGGAACCGTCCAGGAACTGCGGAATGCGGGCGCGGTCTCCTCCAAGGGGGCCGAACTGAGCCTCAACTATCGCATCACGGGCGATTTCAGCCTGTATGGCAATGTTGCCTACGCCAAGGGGCGGTATGACACCTACTATGCCACCTGCTACGCAGGACAGGCAACGATCGCGCCTGGCACCGGTATCAGGCAATGTGGATCGCAGCCCAATCCGACGAACAACAACATTGTCGGCGTTTTGCAGAATCTCAGCGGTACCGAACTGATCCGATTGCCGGAATGGGCGGGCAATGTCGGCTTTGTCTATGAAACGCCGGTCACCGCAGCCTTCTCCGTTGAACTCAGTGGTGGCATGAGCTTCAGCAGCAGCTATATAACGAATGCCTCCTCACAACCGAATTCCCGTCAGCCGAACTACACTCTGCTGGATGCCACTGTGCGCTTCCTCGACAGCGACGGAAACTGGGAGTTCGCCGTCATCGGCCGGAACCTGACCGACAAGTATTACATCGTCAGAGGGACGGACGTTCCCGCACGGCCGCCCGCCACCGTTGGGTATTCGGACATTATCGCTGTCGCGAATCGTGGCCGTGAGGTCATGGTTCGGATGGGTTACAAGTACTGACAGGGCGAGGTCTGCCCCGCGAAACATTAGTGCTTTCGGTGCCGTTACAGTATTCCTCTCGGCACACCTTGGCCCCACCTCAACGGTGGGGCCTTTTTGTTTGTGCGCCTTGGTTCATGAATAATGTGCATCCGATTTTATATTGTATGATATTTGAATCAAAAGGCGCGTTTTGCAAATAAAGTAAAATCATAAATATTCACTCACCAAATTAATCTTTATATTAAAAAGGTCCGTCGAGTTTGACTGTAAGTGAACCGGATTTTATCCATAATTGTTAATCCTGAACGCATTGATATGTATCAATCAACGAAGGCCAGTCCATTGGCAGGTATGGGGTCCTGCTTGAGGGAGGCAAACATGATTGAATGTGAAGAAGCTTTGAAAGGCGCTTACGGCTTTGCAACACCCAAGGCCGTTAAGGGAACCAGCAGCGTCGGCTTGCGGACTTACGCCGATATTCTGGCTTGCGACGGACAGCCTGTTCCGCCGGTGCTCCAGCGCAGCGGCATGCAGGTCAAGGTCGAAGGCCTGATCTCCTATGATCGCTATATCGATCCCGCCTTCGTGGCGCTGGAGACGGAACATATCTGGAAGAAGCAGTGGCAGGTTGCCTGCCGCGAAGAGGATCTTCCCAATGTCGGCGACCGTCTGCCCTATGACATTGTCAACCTGTCCTTCATCATTGTTCGTTCCGGCCCGGACGAATTCCGGGCTTTCTACAATAGCTGTCCGCATCGTGGCCGCCGTCTTTGCGATCACGCTGAAAGTGCGGGTGAAATTCGCTGCCCTTTCCATGCCTGGACCTGGGGGCTTGACGGTTCTTTGGCATGGGTGCCCGGCGGCCATGATTTTCCACATGTGTCAGACCAGCACCATCGCCTGCAGGAGGTGAAGCTTGGGCGCTGGGGGGGAAGCATTTTCATCAACCCCGATCCGGAAGCCCCACCGTTGGAGCAGGCACTGGGTGTGATGGTGTCGCAGTTCAAGGATCATCCGCTGGAAGATCGGTACACGGTCCTGCATCTGCGCAAGAAAGTGCGCTGCAACTGGAAACTGACGCAGGAAGCCTTCATGGAAGGCTATCATGTGCTGGAAACACACTGGGATGGCATGCCCTTCTTCGGTTCCGCCTTCACCCAATATGATGCCTGGGACGATGGTGTTTGCCATGTCAGCCGGCTTGTCACGCCGTCGGTCGTTCCCGATGTCTGGGTTCAGGACAAGGTCTCCCCGCACGAGAGCGCCCGCCAATTCTGCGCGACCTTCGGCCTGCGCGTGCCGGCGCCGGGGGAGGCGACGACGGTGGCCGAAGCGCGCGCCTATTGCGCCGATCAACGCCGGCGGAAGATTGAGGCCGAGACCGGTCTGGACCTCGGTGCCAAGCCGGTCTCCTATTTCCTGGACATGACCAAGTGCTTCGTCTTCCCCAACCACCATCCCTGGTGGGGCGAGGCATTGCCCTGGTGGTACCGTTTCATGCCCGTGGGCGACGATCCGGACATGTCCATGATGGAAGTGCGCATCACAGCACCGGTACCCAAGGGCGCGCCCCGCCCGGCAACGGCGACGCCGATCGATCTTGGCCCCGATGACCGGACATCGGAGTGCGAAGCCTTGGGGGTTGTGGGCCATATCCTGGATCAGGACATGTCGAACCTGGTGGAAATCCAAAAAGGGCTGAAGGCGGCAAAGCCTGGCAAAGACTTCATGACGCTGGCGCGATACCAGGAGTCCAACATCCAGCATTTCCACAATGTCTATAACAGGCTGCTGGGATTGTCCTGATCGTAGCGGCGGGCGATTGCGGGGGCTTGCTGCCCCTGCCATAGCCCCCC